>CAYYHN010000018.1:0-16018 GCA_964471245.1 uncultured Rhodothermaceae bacterium
TTGAAGAAATACGTCGCTGTACCACCAACATCTTGCACCACTTGCTGCATCCTAATCAGCGCTTCGCGGCAGGGGTCACCTCGACGTAGCCAATCGCGCAAAAAAGCTTGAAAGCGACGAATTCGTTTTGTGATGGACTGTCGAAGATCGTTTCGAAGGAGGTAATGGGCAACCTCGCGGTAAATCATGCCCTTACGCCATTTTTTGAGGTAATCAACATCGTGCGTAGGGCAGAGCACCCAAGAGGCGTCTCCCCAAGTACGAGGACTTACCGGTAATCCGATGTGCTTCAGGAACTCTGCAAACATACCTCGATACGCATCGACTACCGGGCGTAAAGTAATGTCCAGTGCTGCTTGTATCGAATCAGCATGCTGAAAGCGGCCATGCTGATCGCGAGAAGGGTTGGTCTGTTCTTGCCATCCTGATAGAAAGTAGAAGGCAGATGCAATAAGATCTGGGGCCCCCTGTTCTGTTTGGAATAGGGCGGGCCAACGCTCATGTTCCCAATTGATCCAATGAACAAGCTTTAGGTCAATCGGAGAGGTGCCTTCGAAAAATGAAGGTGCACTCGCTGCGAAGGGTAAGCTGAAGCCAATATCCGGTGGTTCAGGGCCATAATATATGGTCGACGAATCCATCTCTGACCGCGTAACCCATCTCCATTCGATGCCCAAGGATAAGGCTAGCATTTGTAGCGTATATGCTGCCTTGTTTCTATACGCATTTGAGAGATCAAGGCACAAGGGGAGCGTATGACGAGATGAGATTCGGATAAGTAAGGAGTTTTGTGGTTTATTATGAAAATGGAGGTACCCTAAGCCTGATATAGGGAGGCGTTTGCAGGTGAAGGTGTTCTTGCATCTACTTTAAGCCTGACCTATTCTTCTCTTGAAAATATAGGACGACTGAACGGCTTGAAAACACCCCACAAAATCTTTTCTGACCCGGTGCACGGGTTCATCTCCATCCCTCGTGGATTACTGATGGATCTCATCCAGACCCCTGAGGTACAGCGGTTACGTAGGATACGGCAGATTGGGGTTGGGTTTAAGGTCTTTCCTGCGGCTGAGCATACAAGATTTGGGCATGCACTAGGGGCAATGGCACTCATGGATGATCTGCTTGCCCATCTTCGCGCCAAAGGAACCCCCATCAACGATGAAGAGCATCAGGCAGCCTTAATAGCGGCTTTGCTCCATGACCTCGGGCATGGACCTTTTTCGCATACGCTGGAGCATGAACTGATAGCCGACTTTCATCATGAGCAAATGAGCCGGAAGCTGCTCGTGCGGCTCAATAAGCGTTTCAGCGGTGCCCTCAATCTCGCAATCGAGATCTTCGATAATACCTATGAGCGACCGTTTTTCAACCAACTCGTATCAAGTCAGCTTGACGTAGATCGCCTGGACTACCTGCGGCGCGATTCATTCTACACAGGGGTCGTCGAAGGGCGTATTGGTGTCGAACGTTTATTGCAGATCATGCGGGTCCATCCCTTGGATGGCGGTCCCGACAGTCAAATGGTGATCGAGGCGAAGGGAATTTATGCGGTCGAAAATTTTTTGACATCTCGTCGATTGATGTATTGGCAGGTGTATCTGCATCGCTCGGTATTGGCAGGTGACCAGATACTCCGTGGGCTCATTCGCCGTGTTCGTCAGCTTATAGAAGGAGGGCAACAAGATAAGATTCCCGGTGGGTCGCCAACGTTCCGCTTCTTTCTGGAGCAAAAACACACATCCTCTGCGCTTGAGGAGCCGGGATTCGTTGATACCTACCTACGCTTAGATGATACCGATGTCATCTATAGCCTGAAATGCTGGGAAGCCTCTAAAGATCGCGTGTTGGCCGACCTTTGTCGACGGTTCCTGCATCGCGACTTTCTACGCGTAGCCATGTTGTCCTCGGTGCCCAGCAAGGCCCAGATGCATTCGTGGCGCGACCAAGTGAAGGCTTGGCTGGTGGAGGAAATGGGGCTCACGACGGAGGAGGCGAAAGAGGCTGTTCCTTTGTATCTCTCACTCGACTTTGCAGGACATGCCGCGTACAACCAAGAAAAAGGCCCTATCCTCGTAGTCGATAGCCAAGGCTTGCTGCGCGAGTTGGCCGAGACGGCGGATACAGCTAGTGTGATGGCGATGACCCGTCTCGTCGTCAAACCTTGGCTTTGCTTTCCCAAGGCGGTGCATTTGGCCTCCCTTGAAGCCCTACCCATCATAACCTAGCTTAGGTTGGGTGCGATATCAGACCATTTGAATCACCTAGGTCCTCGGATGATCAAACTTGACCTCGCAGGAAAAACAGCCCTCGTGTGCGGTAGCTCGCAAGGCATAGGACGGGCATCCGCGCATGTGTTGGCCGAGCATGGTGCGACGGTTGTGCTGTTGGCGCGCAATGCGACTCGCCTGAAGGCCGTTTTGCAGGAACTACCTGCGCATGATCGCCAACAGCACAGCATGTTGGTTGCTGATTTCTCGGAGCCGAACGCAGTGGCCACTGTGGTGGAGTCGATTGCCACACAACAGCCTGTGCATATCCTCGTGAACAATACCGGAGGACCGCCGGGTGGCCCCATTACCCAAGCTGAGCCACAAGCTTTTGCCGATGCGTTCCAACAGCATCTGCTATGCAACCACGTGCTCGTGCAAGCGGTGTTGCCAAAGATGAAGGACGCTGCCTACGGGCGGATCATTAATATCATTTCGACGTCGGTCAAGCAGCCGCTGGCAAATTTGGGGGTGTCGAATACCATCCGAGCTGCCGTTGGGAATTGGGCCAAGACACTTGCCAATGAGGTCGGGCGCTACGGCATAACCGTAAATAATGTACTGCCCGGCGCGACACGCACAGCGCGGCTCAACGCGATCATCGAACAGAAAGCCGAGCGAACAGGGCAAACGATTGCAGCCGTTGAAGCGGCCATGAAAGCTGAAATCCCGGCGGGTCGGTTTGCTGATCCAGCGGAGACGGCGGCGGCTGTAGCATTCCTTGCGTCGCCTGCGGCTGCGTACATTAATGGCATCAACCTGCCCGTCGATGGAGGGCGTACCCGGTCGCTCTAGTGCGAAGTGCTTAGCGTACCAGCGTCATTGTTTGCGCATGGACGATATTCCCCGCTTCAAGGCGAGCGATGTAAAGGCCCGTGGGGAGGTTGTTAGCTCCAAAGGTGACTTCGAAGCTGCCCGCATCTTTGTGCCCCTCCGCTAAGATGGCGACCTCTTGGCCCAAGATGTTGTAAATGGACAAACGCATGTTTGTCGGCTGTGACAATGTGAATGCGATTTGGGTCGTTTCAGCAAAAGGGTTCGGCCAAGCAGCAGAAAGAGCCGTTTCCGAGGGAATCGGGCTTGTTTCAGTCGACGTTTGGACGGGTGTGATGTCTTCGGAACGGAAGACACCGTGGCCGCGCGTGCCGATGTATACTTCGTCGGAGCCACTCGGCGTCAAGAGGCTAAGGATGTGGCTTGCGGCCAACGATTGGTTGGCTGGGAACCACGAGTCGCCCCGTGTGCCAGTGGCATAGACCCCTGATCCATCTGTACCCACCAGTGCAAGTCCTCGATCGGTAAACGCAAAACTGCGGACGTTGGGTGGACCTTCAATCGTTTCAAAATCAGGGACAAGGCTCTGGTTGGCACGTGAACGGTACAAGCTACCTGACAAACCGGCGACAAATACATTCCCGTTGTGGTCTGCGCCAATCGAATAGGCTTCTTCAAGGACTGCTGTGGGATCCCAGTTGGTACCTTGGTTGATGGAATAGAGCAACCGGTTAGGTGTGCTGGCATACAACCCGCCCACGCCATCGGAAATGAGGACTTGGATATCTTGTCCAAAAGGTGGACGCGGCGTCCATTGACCAAGCGGGTTTAGTGCAAAAATGCCACCTCGGGCACCCGCGAGGATGGTTCCATTTTCCATTGTGAGCAAACCTCGCACGGCATTGCGTTCGCGCCCACCGATCTGAGGAAATCCCGTCTGCAACCAGAAATCGCCGCCGTCGATGGAGCGGAATACATGACCAAAGTCGCTCCCAGCGTACAAGTCACCGTTGGGCGCTTCAATCACTGCTTGGATCGATAAGCTAATCAGACCTTGGTTGATGGTTTCCCATGATGCGCCTTCGTTGCGTGTGCGGAAGAGGCCACCCCCGAACGTGCCGACAACAAGCGCACCGTCATACGTTTTCACCATGCTGGTTACCACACTGCCCAGCCCTTCGTTGCGTTGCGTCCACGTCAGGCCTGAGTTTTCGGAGGTATAAATACCGCCGCCATACGTACCCGCAAGGATGCGTCCGGTTTGGGTGACATGGAGCGCTTCGGTGATGATAAACCCAAACTCGCGGAAGGCTTGTAGCTTGCCGAGGGCATCGAACACCATGATGCCAAGGACCGTACCAGCAAGGATTTGCCCCGTTGTGTGTTCGGTGAGCGAATGAATGAGCAGGCTGTCGCTGCCCATGAAGCTGACCGTCCAGTTTGCGCCTGTTTGATCGGAGCGGTAGAGATAGCCGGTTTCCGATCCTGCAAAGAATAAGTTATTTGAAGTGTACCGTACCGCTTGAATGTTGTTATCGGGGAAGCCAACGCTCGTCATGGACCAAGTCGCACCTGCATCAGATGATCGAAACAAGCCTACGGAGGTAGCCGCTACTAAAACTCCGTTGCTCGATACAGCTAGTTCATTGACTATGGCGGGTGACATGGCATTGCTAACTTCTTGCCACGTGAGACCAGTATCTTCCGAGCGAAAAATGCGACCATCCTCTGTGGCCACATACATCCATCCAGTACGATTGATGGCTAGGGCGGTGAGGCGCTCATCTTGCAAAGCGATTCCAAACCAAGAGAGTCCGTCATCGACGGAGCGAAAAATGCCTTTCTCCGCCGTAGTAAGCCAAACTTGGCCATTGGGTGCTAGGGCCATGTCGGTAACGTGCGGGTCAGGGAGGGGTGTCCCAGCATGGGACCAGCTTTCGCCTCCATTCTGCGAATGAAAGACGCCGCCCAGCGTGCCCGCGAGCAACGTCCCGTTTTGCAACTCGACGAAATCATGCACTACCGTACCGCCATAGGGACCGTTTAGCGAGGTCCACGAGCTAAGTTGACCTAGTGCCGAAAAAGGGCCTAGAAGGCAAAAAAAGACGATAAATGTGAATCGAGTAATGTGCGAATACATGACCAGCGTCCGAAAAAGGGCAGCAGGTTGACAAAGGGCATACGTAGGCATAGGGTGGCTTGCCCCTTGTCTATATCAAACCGCATACCAAACGGGATGATGGTTACAAGCCACGTGATGCCAGCATCTCTGCTACGGAAGCGTAGAACGTATTAGCGCGGAAGCTCGATGCACCCGGAAAATTGACACCAATTTGCTGGGCATGATCGGCGGGGAGGGTGCCACAGAAGGTTCCCCATGGCGCACTAGCTGTCGATACGAAGCCATCATTGAGACCTTCTTTAGCAAATAGATATTGATTAAGCGGAAGCATCACCGGGTTAATCCGTATATCACTCCCACGTCCAGCGGCTCCAGCATACGACCAATAAGGAATATCCGGATGGTCGGGGGTGGCGGGGTTGAATGCGTTCGTGATAAAATCAGGCTGTAGCTCGTCGACAGCACTTAGGAAATCGGCGTCGGTATCGGGTGAGGTGAGTGTGCCGAGGGCATGCGCTCCGTACATCAGCGCTTTTTTGATGGTGGCCGGTTGCTTTAGGACAAAAGATGCCAACGCAGAGCCGCGATGCGGAGTGGCGATGGTGGTAAGCGATGCGACGTGGGTGTGCTGCCCCAAACGACTGATCAGGTATCGGGCGTCGAGGCCACCCATCGAGTGGGCGATGAGGTTGACCTTGGGGGCGTGCGTCTCTTCAAGGATATGAGCCATGCGCTCGGCCCACATCTCGGCGCGGGTGGCAATGGTGTGGTACGGGGCAACGTTCGGGGCATAAGCCCAGACGCCGTGTGACCGGAGGGCCATAGCTGCCTCGTGGTAGTTGCCTTTGCGCCCCAAGCCGCTGGTGGTCCCAAAGCCATGCATGAGCATGATCGGGTAGTTCGTCCGAATCAATGCAGGCTCTGGGAAGCTGGGCAATAAGAGGCGCGCGCGCAAACGTCCGGGCTCTGACATGGCTGGATTACCGCTCCCGATGTTAAAAAAGGGCTACGGGCTGATGGAGGATAAAATGAAAACAGCATGCCATAACTGTTCCTGCGACCAAAGGCACGCGTAGGTTGTCGTTGAACGGTTTAGGAACAGCCTCAGCGGCTGCGCCAGCAATAGCGACGAGCCCGACAAGCCACCACGGCCCCAATCCGAACAGCACCAAGGCAACGCATCCTGTCAAAAAGAAAGCAGCCGATCCTTCAACGGTGCGGCGCGAGCCACCCCACCAATGCGTTCTTCCGAAGCGGCGGCCAATCAGTGCGGCAGCGGCATCGGCAAGCATGAACATGGCAAAGGCTGGAGCTGCAATCTCTACAGGGAAGATGACGAGCGTAAGTGTTGCAGCCAAAAAGACCCACGTTGCACCGTTAAGCAAAACAGATCCACCCAGCGGTGGCCATTCGCGAGGTCGCATCATGAAGCCGAACCACTGCTGGATGAATGCGCGAAAACCTGCATGACGCACGCGGAGCACATCACCGAAGACGCCGAAGCACGCAATGGGAATCAGGATCCATAGACTGACGGTCTTTCCGAAGAAATACATACATAGCGGTACTACCAGCGCCAGCAAATGGAGCCCTTTACGCTTCAACTCGCCTGAAAAAGGAAGCACACCCGTTGCCGGTACATCTTCAGATCTGGTATGTGTTGAAGCGGAATCCATGCGAAGCTTACGCCAAACAGCTTACTCAACCGTGAGGGTGATCTCGTCGCGGAAGCCGTCGCCTTCAAGCCCGCGGTGCGCCCAGTCACCAAGCTGAAGCCGAATGGTGTGGGTGCCGGGTGGCAAGTCCAACTCTGCCTCCGTGGTCCCCGTGCCGAAATGGACGTGCTGGTCATCAGCGGGGATGACGACGCCCGGATCGATGAATGGGGCATTGATCAGAATATGCAAGTGCCCCGAGTTGTCTTGTTGCTGCCCTGCTGGCACGATGTCGACGCCTTCCGCACCCATCGTGAAGGTAACAGGGGAGGCGACGGTGCTGCCATCGGTGGGTTCGACAAAGAACACACGTGGCGAAGGCGCAGACGCCGCCGCATCAGGGGATGGTGAAGCGTCTTCTGGCGAGCTTTGGCAAGCGACGAGAATGAGGGCAAGGAATAAGGTTCCAAACAGACGATGCATGGTGGGAGAAGGTCAAAGGGTGGCACGTCAAACCACCGCGAAAATCATAGCGGTCCGATGAAAGCAGCACTCGAAGACGTGAACTTCGTGCGGATGACGAATGGCCCGCGTGACAATGCCTTTCGTTTTCAAGATACTGCTGTCCCTTTGTCTCTTAGCAGCGTCAAATGTTCCATCTTCGCGCCGAACAGATTGGGAAACGCTTCGGGCGTCGCATCTTATTTAAACGGCTTTCACTTGAGGTGAAGCCCCGCGAAGCTATAGCCATCACCGGCTCCAACGGATCCGGCAAATCTACGTTGGTGCAAGTCTTAGCGGGTATTCAGCGCCCCACAAAAGGCACGGTCACATTATTGCGCGATGGAACGCCGCTAGCCAACGAAAAGCGGATGCAACATGTAGGTCTCGTGGCCCCTTACCTGAACGTCTACGAAGGGTTTTCTGCATACGAGAACCTTGCGTTCATCGCCAAAGCTCGACAAATTGAACATGCTGAAGTAAAGATGGACGCGATTCTCGAACGTGTCGGGCTTGGCGGACGCGGCGATGATCTTGTGTCTACCTATTCGTCGGGGATGAAGCAGCGGGTACGATTTGCTGTGGCCCTCTTGCCCGAGCCACCGCTGTTGTTTCTCGATGAACCCACCTCCAACTTAGATGAGAAAGGGATTGCTATGGTCCATCGGGTCATAGACGCGCATCGCGCAGGCAATGGGCTGCTGATTGTGGCGACCAACGATGCTGAGGAGGCCGCACGTTGCGACCGAAGCATCTGTGTGGAAGACTTCCGCTAGCGTGGGCCTTTATCCCCGTGCAGCCGTATGGTGGTACATGTTCGGCGCTGGCGGATGGAAAAGGCCTACAGTGTTCCACGGTTGAATCAGGGCTTCAATCTGCTCTGCAAAATCGGCTACGGACGTGGGATTCCTAGGATCGGTTGTGCTAAGCAAGGTATGTGCTTTGGTCGGCAACGCCGCGATTTCGGGATCCGTTGCATGCAGAAACGCACTTCGTCCTGCGTGTTGTACGCGGCGCTGTTCGTAGTGGACCACAGTAGCGAAATACACCATCGTAGATGCCATGAACAGCTTTGGGTGGTCTAAGCTAGTATAACAAAGCGAGACGAGCCCATCGATCAGTTGGCGTTCGGCATAGATGGCTTGACTGTACGTTTGCAAGCCTTGCGTAAAGTCACCGCTCAACCCATGTTGGGCGAACAGCGACATCATGCGCTCAACGCCACTTAGCGTGTGGGCAATGCCTGTGCTGTGGAGTGGGTCAACAAATCCCGCCGTATGAGGAAGCAAGGCCCAGTCTGTTCCAGCAGCCTGTGCCCACCCTCGTTGAAGTCGTCCCGAATGAAAGAATTGTCCTGGCGGTGTATGGATTTCTGCTTTCCCGAAGAGTGCATGCAGTGTAGGATAGCGTTTGAGCATCATCTCCCAAGTCGTCAGCCCGTATGGACCTGCACTTCGGTGGTGATCCGTAAGTAACCCAACGCTGGTGATGCCGTTGCGAAAGCGGAGCATCCAAAGCCAGCCGTCATTAAGGACATGGTGAAGCGCAGCATCGTCGGAAGGGAATGGATGTTCGTCGGTACGCCCGCCCAAAGTGTTCAGCACATCATCCCAGCGTGGCAAGTTGGCAAAGTGTGTGTAGGTTGCCGTCGAAGCGGTCTGCATCGAGTCCCTTGTTTCTTGCAGACGTAAGAAGTTGGGGAGGACACCGCCTGCGCCGCTTGCATCAAGCACAAAGGTTGCTGAGATCTTGCAATGCAGCCCCTCGTGCAAGCCTTCGAAGACCCACGGAATGTTCTGACGCATATGTGAAAGCTCGAATCCTTCAAGCAAAGGGATGTCTGCTTCACGTACACATTGGGCAAGAAAGGCATCCACATCTGCACGGTGCCAATGGGTATCACACCAGTAGGGCGAAGAGCTTGCCGCTACCAAGAGACGATTTCTATGGTCATCGGTAGGCTGAAAGGGCTGATTTGGTTGGTGAAAGAAGTAGCTAAACCCGCGCTTCGGTCCGACGCCAAGTTCCGGATAGGCGTCACACCAAGGCCCGTATGCAGAGAGCGGTGCAAGCTTATCCAAACCATAACTTGCAGCCAGATCGCGCAGGATCATGTCAGCGATTGGTGTTGACGACTCGCCAATAGCAAAGCGTGGGTGGTGAGCCTTGTCGATGACGGCAGCCGTGAAGCCCAACTGCTTCAGGACGAGCGCGCACAGGCTTCCCGAAAACCCTGATCCGATGATCAAACAGTCAACGCGAAGGTGCATAAGACGCTGCGTCTGAAGGTGCTGTGCAATCCGAACAATGGAATGGTGGTGGAATGGTTTGCGTCAGATTCATTGTGCGTATACGCGCAATTTGGTGAGAGGCGCAAGCATCGCATGAGGCGAATTGCTCGGCATCCCAGAGGTCCATGAAGACACGTCCTTGTTGTATCGAAAGACCCTGTTCAAGAACGGTTTCCATTGAGTACAGCGACGGTGGGGCGAATAAATCCGCTGCAGCAAGCTGTTCCATGATACCGTTGCCGCCACGTGTTGGGACGAGGGAGCAGCATTGCACTCCCACCTCAAACGCCCATGCCATCGCCTCAAGGGCTGCTTCGATGCCTTCTTCCTCCGAAAGAAACGGCGGCCGCAGTAAAATGAAGCAACGCACATCAATCGCTTCGTTGCGCAAATAACCGACAGCCTTGGCAAAGTCATCGAGCGTCATGCCTTTGTTTAGATGCGGTACGACCTTTGGGTGGATGCTCTCCAAGCCGAGCGCGATCTCAAGCGTTCCATTCAGGAGATCACGAAAGCGCAGCACGTCATCGTTGCACAGCTTCGGGTGGTTCTCTACAACTACGCGCTCGAACGGGTCGACCAACCTAGCAATTGCAGCGTGATCACATGGGGGGATAGCCTTCCGATCAAAGAAATTGCCGCTATTGTAGAGCTTAATCTGCTGGGCCTTCGGGAGGCGATCCAGTGCGTATTGAATTTGCGCGGGAATGAACCCGGGTGTCAGCGGCTCGTCCAACGTGTGCTTCCAGAGGTCACACATCAAGCACGTCCACGGGCATTCGCGGTTGGTCAGGAAGAGGGTGGCAACATCAATGACCAGACCGTCGGGGCCGCATTCAGGCTCAACGAGATAGGCATAGGGTCGATCTGGCTGGACCTCAGCTTTGAGGCCACGTGCAGTTCGAATGGATCTAGTAGTGAGCGGGAATGGGAGCGCCTGCACGAAAAATGCAAGAGAAGGTGGAACGGATAGAATTTCAAGTTTGGACTTGTATGACCAAAATTGAGGAGACGAGGAATCGAAGAGACGAAGTAACGAAGAGGGCTTAGTAAAAAGCATCTGCTTCGTTTCATAATCTCATCGACTCGTGGGTTCAGTCAAAGTTCTTGCAGTAGGTCAAACTTGGCTATTTAGTCGGATTGGCGGAGCACTTGGAGCGGTCGGATGTGTGTGGGATGCCAAGCGACGAGCATCGCACTCACCGTTGCGAGCACCACAGAGAACGCCGTCAGCACGAGGCCTTGCCAGAGCGTCAGGGAGAGGTGAGCTGTGGGAAACCGAACGTTGACGACTTCCATCACAAGAAGCACCCCGATCCAGCCGAGCACACCAGCGATGAGGCCAAGCAAGGCATTTTCCAGCAACACCGTTCGTAACACGTCGCGGCTTGTGTAGCCGACGGCTTTCAATATGCCCATCTCACGGCGGCGTTCCACCATCTCGATGCCTACAGCATTGGCGATAAGAACCGCCCCGGCAACAAATGATAGGCCTGCAACGGCGATCACGAAGTAAAACAACCCTCGGAATTGGCGATTGACGAATTCGTCAAGGTCAGATTTGTTTAGCAGGACGGCATTGGGAAAAGCGGTTCCCAAAGATTGGGTCGACGATACCAAGCGTTCTGTTGGCAGCGCGGCATTTAGGATGATTGCGCCGTCTTCTGCAAACAAGGGTGCCAAGGTGCTCGTGAGGCCGATAGATTTCGAAAAGGTACGTTGAATCGGATTGACCTCGCGGCGAGGTTCATACGCTCCAGCTACGCGCACCATGACCGCAGAGGTGTCCCTCCGAAGCAGGAGCGAATCGCCCGATTCAACACCGGCTTGCCGCAACTGAAAGCCGATCCAGATCTCGTCGGAAGTGGTCGGGCGTTGGTCCGATGTTACATCCCAAAATAGATCGTCAGCAGCGCGACTTTTCAGCCCGTGATTGGCGCGGATTAGCGTCCCATCGAGGGCGAAGACATCCACAATCAGGGGCCGATCGACCCGTACCGAGTTGGCTCCGGCGGATTCCAGCGTGGCACGTAGGTTGGCTTCTTCATGGGTGTTGGTGAAGGCGAGCATATTGTAGCCTTCTTGACTAAGCGTGCGTGCCGCAGACCGTGCACTGGCGTTGAGCAGCGCGGCAGAGGCGAAACCAATCGAGAATACGCCTATGAACAACGCGATCAGCGCCGAGATGGCACGCCGTGGTTCGTGTTGCAGGTTGCGGCGTGCCATGCTAAGGAGGGGCAATCCGCGAATCGGGATGCGGACGAGCAACCAGAGGAGGCCGCCCAGCACGACGGCAAGCAAGCCGAGGCTCAAGATGCCGAAGGCAACTACGCCTGCGCCTTGCAGCCATGAACCAAGCAGTGCCGCACTCAGCACGCCAAACAGCAGCAAAAGCACGCCGTAGAGACTGGCCGATTGGATGCGCTGCTGCCGTGATGGGGCGACGACATCGCCGCGAAGCAGGACGCCGGGCCGCTGGGCACTGGCCTTGACGATGGCGACTAAGCCAAAAATGAGCGCCGTGAGCATCCCGGTTAGTAGGCCACCCGCGAGGATGCCCAGATCAGCGCGGTAGGTAAAGAGGAAGGGCGTTGTGGCATCGAGCAGGTTGACCAGTTGACCTGATACCAAGAGGGCCAGCAGCACACCCACCAATCCGCCGACAAGCCCGAGGAAGATGGCTTCAAGGCCGAAGAGAACCATCAAGTCTTTTTGCTGATACCCAACGGTTTTAAGCGTGGCGATCTCTTTGGTGCGCCGCGCCAGCATGACTTGCATCGTATTGGCGACGCCAATGCCACCGATGAACAGCCCCAAAATCCCGGCAGCAGCGAGCATAAATGAAAAGAGGTGCGCGGCTTCCGAGTTTGGTTCGTCCGGAGTAAGTCTAACGCGAAAGCCTGCATCCTCTAGTTTTGCCACATGCGCGTCGGGTGCATCGCGATGGGTCCAGGTGGCTGATGCGCTTACGCGCTGCATCGTCGGCGACGTAAATTGGGCAAGCGTCGTGAGACTCATGAACACGATGTTGCCGATCTTGCTGGGCGATTGTTCCGCAATGCCTCCGACGGTGAGTTGGATTGGCGCAGCGCCTTCGCCGTTTGACAAACGAAAGAGGTCGCCTTCAGCCAAGGCTAAGTCTTCGGCGATATCTTTCGTGATGACAGCCGAGCCGAGTGGGGCGAGCGCTTCGGCCAAGTCTTTGCCATCGCTAAGCACAAACGATCCGACGATGGGAAAGGTAGCCGGGTCTACCGCTTGTGCGCCCGTCAGCATCCGAACATGACCTGATGATGGAACGCTGATGAGAATCGCATCGATGGCGGCACGTACCGTTGTGGCATCAAGCGTGCCGTCTGTGAGGAGCGGGGCTAGGGACGTTGCGAAGGCCTCGGGTGTGGTTGCTGTTGTTGGCTGAAGCGTAACGTGCCCGCCATTCGACAGGACGGGGTCGACAAGGAAGACATCGTCGATCATGGCTGCAAGCAACTGCATCGAAACGAGGGCAAGCACACCAAAGGCGATGCAGGTGACGGCAAGCAAGGAACGCTGCCCTTCGCGGTGAAGGGAGCGCAGGGCGTATGTCAGGTAGAAACCGGGCTTCATACAACGAGACTAGGACCACGACGGCTTGTGCACAACAAGCGATCTGTACAGAGAACGTGCTGGGAAAATGTTCAGCGGTGAGGCGTCTTCAAGGGGCTTAAGCGGATGCTAATTGCCCGTCAACGAGGTGCAAACGGGTGTCTGCGCGGGCAGCAACATCTGGATCGTGGGTGACGACGACGAGCGTTAAACCTAATTCAGCATGCAGTTCGGAGAAGAGGTCGAGGATCTGGGCGCTGGTGCGGCTGTCGAGGTTCCCCGTGGGTTCATCGGCGAGGAGCAGCGGAGGCGTTGTCACCAAAGCACGGGCGATGGCGACGCGTTGCTGTTGGCCGCCAGAGAGTTGATGCGGGCGGTGATCCATGCGATCGCCTAAACCGACGCGTTCGAGGACGGCTTGCGCTTTAGCGCGCGCTTCTTTGCGGTCGCGCCGGACGTATAAGGGCGCTTCCACGTTTTCGAGCGCCGTGAGCGTTGGAATCAGGTTGAACGACTGAAAGACGATACCCACCTTCTGATTGCGCATCCGAGCGAGTTTGCGTTCTGGTAGGCGGGTGATATCGAGGCCGTCGAGGATGATGGACCCTGTAGAGGGGCTATCGAGGCCCGCGAGGATACCCATCAGTGTAGATTTGCCGGAGCCCGATGGTCCAGTCAGCGCAACCCATTGGCCGGGTGCAATATCGAACGTGAGTCCTCGTAAAATGTCGACCCGCTGGTCTCCAAGCGGGATCCAGCGGGTCAGGTCCGTCACAGATAGGACAGGGGATGGCGGCATACGATTCGAAAGGCTAGGGCCACTGTTCGATGCACAGCAGCCTGTGGAAGGTAACGGAACCTATCCTTTCGAATCCTAGGCAACCAAGGTTGCAAGCGTGCTAAAAAACTTCGAGGCTAAAGCAGCTTGAAGGCGATACCCGCGGAGAACACCTCTTTAAGCTGAAGATCATCGGAGACATCATTGTCGTAGATCGTCACAAACTCGAAGTTCATGTTCAGCCAAGTGTTCACTTTCATCACGATCAAGTTCTCCCAAATCAAGTCCGGACTATCCACTTGGTTGAACGCAGCAAACAAGCCAAGCTTCGACTGGTAGGTCACGTTTTCGAAGATCTCTCGATTGACTTCCGTGAAGGCTTCAATACCCAGTTCAAAGCGCACCGATTTATCCGCGTCAACCCCATACAGCGTGCGAAGCCGGTCGATGGTGACGACGGTTTCCTTAGCCGCGATACCAAGGCGTTGCGTGATCCAATCGTTGGGCACATACGTAAAACCTAGTGTTTGGGTCAGTGTAGCCGGGGCAAACAGGTCGGAGACTTTGACGGGCGGGGTCCGTGTACCATCAATAGGATCCGCATCGAAATTGTAGCCGGGCGCAAACTGTGTACGCAGTCCAGCTGCGGCCGTTGGACGGATGAAGGCTAGCGTGCCCTCGCCTTTATACTGGAGCTGGGTCTGGATCTGAATGAGGTCTTCAGCCTTGCGCAGCTCGATTTCGTCCTGTTTGACGATACCATAGGCGAAGCGAGCATCTACTTTTTGCGACCACTGCGTCCATTCACGCGACGCAATACCCGTGATGCCAGAAGTCAGTGCCAAGGTGTTGACCCCACCTTCCTGCCAGTTCTGGAAGCCAGCTTGAGAAAAGTTCAGTTTACCATTCGCTGAAATGTCCCAGGCACTGGTGTCTGGTGCGGCATCTTGGGCATGAAGTGGCATGGCGAAGAGGCCCAGTACGAGCAGCGCGGCGATGCAGATAGGTCGTGGAAATGTGTAGCGTGTTGACATTAGAATCGTAATGCTCTTGACTTATAAGGAGTAGCGAGTGCGGTTGGGTAATACCACAAGGTGACAAGTGCAATCAACGCTTGGGTGTGCGATGATCTTCGTGTGTCAGAGAAGGGCGATAGTTAGACACTAAACTATATGATAACGTAGAAAAAGTCGCAATTTGAAAAAAAAGCGGCGCGACTCCTTCTTTTTTCAACGTTTTAAAATATGTTCTGTCCAACGCCCCCGGAAGTGCCAGATCCAAACCGTCTGTTAAACCGTTTTCCCCAACCTGCTGTCATCCCCGTGTCAGCAACAGCATAAGTATACTTAGCAGGCGCTAGGCTGCCGGGTTCACCAATGAGTACATGGGAACCCACTATGCGTAGCAATTTATTGCTTTCCCCGTTTCAGTTTCGCCGCATCTCCACGGTCCTTTTTACGATGGCGATGCTGGTCGGATCGGCCTATGCCCAGCCGGTATTTACTGGCAATGCCGTTACCGACTTTGCATCCTATCCGAATGCTATCTTCCTACCTGATGACAACCTGCAAGAGCCCGGTGCAGGTGCAGATGGTTGGGACATCAACGGCATCTACTTCTACTACGACCCCTTCAGCGACACCGGATTTTTTGGGATCGATTGTGTAGGGATTTGTGGCGATGCAGATAACGACGGCGATCCCAATACCAAAAGCGGAGGCAGCGATGACTTTGCCAACTATGGCGCGGGCGAACTGCTCTCCATTTCCATCGATGGCGACCAAAACGGCCTTTTCGATGACGTGATCGGTGTTGGTCCTGGCTTCGATATTGGCTCGTTCGGTGTGTTTGATGCCACGAATCCGCCGGGCTTCTTCTTTGGCGGACCCAAGCCCGGTTTCAACACGACCGTGCTTAGTACAACGACGGTGCGCCCTGACTTCGAATTCTCCATCGACAACTTCTCAGGACTCGGTGGCTTTTCCTTCACCCCCGGCGATGCGTTTAGCTTTACACTGCATTTCGCGCACGGTCTTTTTGGC
>CAYYHN010000019.1:0-9112 GCA_964471245.1 uncultured Rhodothermaceae bacterium
GGGTATACCGTGCACCAGCCGCGCAAGGTACGCGTGGGCGTGCTCTACACGGTACTTTCCGGTGATGGCACACCGGGCAATGATCGACGCGAGACCTTCAACACGCTCTTCGCCACAAATCACAAGTTCTACGGCTTCATGGACTACTTCCCGCGCAACTTTGGCGCATCGGGTTTGCAGAACGCATCGGTCGTCGTCTCTGGTTTCGTCACCGAGCAACTGAGCCTGCGCGCAGATGTGCACCACTTCCGGTTGCACCAAAGCGTGTCTTTTGAAGGCTCAGAAGCATCGACGTTAGGCCAAGAAGTAGACCTGACCGTAACCTTTCGCTACAGCCCGATGTTCAGCATCGGTGCAGGCGGTGCTATCTTTTTCGCCGACGACCTCATGGAGCCTGTACTGAATCGTACCGCTGGCTCATGGTTCTACCTGACTACTTCGGTGCGCTTTTAAATGATAGCATGCGGTCGGTAGGTCGGCAAGTTACGTAGATTTCACCAGCACAATTTGCGCCCGATCCGTTCGCGCCACCGTGGCAAGGAACGTGCGGAATGCCTCGTACTGGTCGGCTGGGATGTGTTTGTCGCGCATGGTGAGTTCGCGGTGGTAGACCAACGTGCCATCCTCGCCGAGGACTACTTCTGCACGGTAGTAAGCAAACCCGGCATCAAGCTCGACGGGTTCCATGTTGGCTTCAATCTGGTAGCCCGGAGGCAGCACATAGTGGATGGTGTCGAGGTCTTGGGTCGGGTAGGGGAAGACCATCGGCTGTGTGCGCGTATCGTTGGCCTCGGGCACGATGCTCCACTGCTCCATCAGATTGGGTTTGAGGAAGAGGCGGCGGCCGGTCTTGGAGGCGTACTTCGGTAGAGTGAGCGCAACAGGGATGGCTAGCTCGGTGCCGCCGTCGTCAAAATCACTAAAATCGACCCGCTGAATGTCGAAGCTAGGAATGTCGATGGTGTAGCGAAGCCATTGATCCCGGTCGCGGCCAGTGGCTTGCTCGAAGCTGCCCCGAATCCGGTCTTGGTAATTGCCATAATACGCTGTGCTGACCTCCGCCGTGCCATTGCCATTGATGTCGAGTTGTACCTTTGCCGTACGAACTTGGCGGTTGTCTTCAGCCGCACTCGCAGGCGTACGCATCAGTTGGCCGCCTTCCGGCGTGATTAGGAGAACATTGCGGTCTTCCGTAAATGCGCCAAGCCGCCCAAAAGCCTGCGTCTGACTCGTACACTCCAACCACACCGGGGGCGTCTCGCCGTCCATTGGCAGGTAGAGAATGACGTGGTTAAAGGTATTACACGGAAAGTCAGGTAGTGGATCGCGCTCTTGGTACCCTGCCCGCACCAGCGCAGGATAGGCCGTGATGTCCGCTGCTTGCAGCAAAGCCATCATGTAGTTGACCAACGCCTTGCAATCCCCGTAGCCGCGTTCGTCAACGTAGATGGCGTCGTAGGTCTGCCAGCCGCCAATGCCTAGTTGCACGCTAATGTAGCGGGTCTTCTCCTGCAGGTAGGCGTAGAGCCGTTCGGCTTTGGCATAAGTCGTCGGCAGGTCGGCGACGAGGGCGCGAACCTTCTCGGCTGTCGCGTGCGGAAGGGTTGCGCGACCGCTATTGAGCATATTGTACCAGTGCCCAAAGGTGGTCCAACTGCTCATGTCGCCTTTTGTCCCTTCGATCTCGAAGTGGGAGGAGGCCGTGTAAACCACCGGCACTTGTTCCTCGAAAGAAGGCCCAAACGGCTCCAGTTCATAGGCAGGTAGATCCGCCAAGGCCCATGTGTAGGTGTGGACGCCATTGCTGACCGAGCTATCGGGCGCAGCATCGATGCCGTCGACCACATAGCGTACGGGCAAATCTTGTGGGGCGCTCAGCGTAAAGGTTGCTTCCTCAACGGGCACCTCGCTGCGTTGTGGGTACCACGTGGGCCAGCCAGCCAATCCATCGTGCTCGACCGTATAGTCGAACGCTACGGTGTAGGGATAGCTGTCGTGATACAGTTCGGCTACGCGTACACGGCTGTTCGTGTAGAGGTTGCCGCCTTCAATGTAGCTGTAGTCGCCGAAATCTCGCTTTTTCAGCTTGCGGATGGTCTTGCCTGTTTCATCCATCAGCTCTGCCGAAAACTTCTTGATCTCCCTGAAGTCACCGTAGAACACAGGTTGTTGCCCTTGGTCACGCCCCTCAGGCGCAAGCACTGTGATGACGCGGCGCACGCGTTCCGTGGCACGGCCAGCATTGTGCACGGTGTACGTCATCTCTTCGAGGCGTACCAGTGCATCCCCATCCTCAGCCAAGGCCGTGTTCATGATGCTTACAGGAAAGCCCGTACGCTGCGCAGCACTTTCTTCAGTACCGAGAAAACTGACCAGCATAAGGCCAATCATATAGATCAAAAAACGCTTCATTTGGGTGTCTTGAATACGTTGTTTTAGCTGTGCGTGTGAAGGGACGAGTAAGTCCTGTGTATATGTCCTCATTCGCCGCCTGCCACTTCTTCGGCTTTTCGCAGCACGACGACTTCCGCCTCGGCTGCAACCACTTCGTCATAGAATTGACGCAAGTCACGGTATTCGCGTGGTTCGTAGCGCGCTTTACTGAAGGTAAGCTGGGTAATCATTGTCAGCACGCCATCTTTGATTTCAAGGGCACGCATGTAGCTGCCACCTTTCCCCGGGAGGCGCAAACGTTTGTTTGCTGGCTGCTCTTCTACCTCATACCCTTCAGGCAACTTCAGGTCGAGGCGGTAGCTATAGGCCCTGCGGTAGGTCATATCTACAGGGAACGTTCGCTCGTTGAGCCGGAGCGGGTTTTCTTCCGTACGGTCGAGCATCTTGGGGTTCAAGTAGATGCGATCGCCTGCGACCTGTGCATACCCCGGTGCTGCAAACGTTGCGCTTGTTTCTAGCCGTTCCCCCACCTCATCCATGTTGCGTACTTCGTGTGCAAACAGTTCGCCTTCACTCAGGTCACCTAGAAGGGTCGTTTGAACAAACTCCTCGGTGTCTACATCTTCCAAGGTATGGCGTTTATTGAGGCCACTGTAGCCACTGTCGATAGCTTCTGCCTCGCCTTGAACGGTGCCTGTTTCATCGAGCGCGAGATCCAGCACAACCTGATGACCATAGCGTGCCTTGTTTTCGATAGGCACCCAAGCATGCGAGTTCGTACCGACGACCCAGCCTTCATAGGTCACCGCACGTGCAGGAAGCATATCGTAAGGGCGCATCGGATCGGTCGCATCCAAGAAGTAGGTTTGACTGTCAATGGTAACGATGGCTATGAGTGCGTTGAATTGGCTGAGCATTGGGTATTGGCGGTAGACACGACCATGGTCACGTGTACTGATGAGCATCGGATTGGCCTCCAAGTTGACGGCTCGTAGCATCGATACCAGTAACATGTTAATATCGGCGATATCACCTGTTCGCTTATTCCGCACTTTACTCAGATCAGATACTGGGTATGCGCTGAATGTGCCATCCCAGTCAAGCGTCGTGCGCACAAGATCATAGATAGCATGTAACTTTTCTATGGGGTCGCTGAGGCCATAGGTAGCCTCTATTGCAGCGGCTCGTACAGGACCTGATGGGTCTCGGAATGCCCTATTGTCTTTGCGGAGTGACTTCGCAACCTCGGGCCAACTGCTCATGAACTGTACAGTACCCGTGCGGGTCATGTAGCTCTCAAGCTGAATCTCTAGCCGTGCTTGAAAATCCTTTGGGGTCGTCATGAACGGCTCTGTACGTAGTGCTGGGATATCTGTCATAGCCCAGCGAGAGCGCACATCATTTATCCGTGGGCGGGTAACCTCCTCGGTTTCGTTGATGACTAGTGGATGCTGGCCACTAAACACAAAAACATAGGTGAATATGGCAGGGACTTGGACTTCATAGTAGCTGTAGAGTGTCGGTTCAGATCGTTGAAACTGCCAGCTTGGGAGAAAAGTAGGGTTGTTTGAGTCGAAGATGTAGGAGTACTCGATCACTACGCCTGGAGCAAGAGCAGGTAGCGTAAACCGGATCTGTTCGTATGAACCATCCAACTTTTCCTTAAAAATCGCGTCTTTGCCAAGCTTATGACGCTCTACGTTTCCTTGCTCGTTCACGACAAACGTTTGCCCGCGCACTTTGCTAATGCGTTGCGCTTTGTCTTCAGCGTAATAAGGTAGCGTCACAGTACCCCATGTATCATAGGCTGCTTCGGTGAGTAGTTTGATGCGCACATGGCGCCTCATTTCAACATTTCCTTCTTGGTTAACCGATACCTCCCCATGATCCGAAAGGATAACGGCTGTTGCATTGGTGTCCGCTGGGAACGTAGTCATTTGGAGGTGTTCGTCCGGAATCTTCCCCCACTTGGGACGCTCTTGTGCTAGGACACTACTGCACCAGAGCACAACGCATAGGAATACAAGTGTGTGTTTCATCATAGTGGTAGGCTAAAGCTGATGTAAACAGAGAGGTCGCGTCATGGGTTATTCGCCACCTGCAATGACGTCGGTTTTCTTGAGCACAACGACCTCGGCTTCGGCGGCCACAACTTGGTCGTAGAAGCTGCGAAGTTCATCGTAAAGCTCAGGTGGGAAGTACGACGTACGGACCGAGAACCGCGTCATCATGGTGAGTTTCCCCTCTTTCACTTCGACGGCTCGCATGTACATTCCTGCACGTTCGGGGAGCATCACCCGTGTGTTGCGCGGCAGCTCTTCGGCGATATAGCCCTCAGGTAAGCTGAGTTGTAGGGAGTAGCTGTAGTCGCGGGCATAAGTCAGGTCGAGTGGGAAGGTGCGCTCTGGAAGCCGCAGCGGGTTTTCCTCAATGCGATCTGTGAGTTTGGGACTAATGTAGATGCGGTCGGCTGCGGCTTGGCCATGTGCTGGGGCCGAAAACGCGATGGTGGTGCGTAGCCGTTGGTCGATGGCCTCGGCATGGTCTACATGAAACGAATCGACGGTGACGGCATCGAGGCCTTCCAGCACATGGTCGTTGATGTACGCGTCTTCTCCATCTTCGTCGATGGTATGGCGTTTGAACAAGGCGCTATAGCCGTCATCAACCGTCGTAAGTGTCCCGTTTAGGTCCCCAGTTTCGGTTAAGTCGCCGACGAGTTGTGCTTGGTGCACATACTTGCCTTCTGTGCGGGCAGGCAACCAGTTCGCGCCCGTCTCCCGCAACATCCAGCCTTCATCGACGATGGCACGTGTGGGGAGCAGCGTATGTGGTCGGAGCGGATCCGTCGCATCAAGCAACCGCACGCTGTCGCCAATCTCGACGTAAGCGATGGTGTAGTTGAACTGACTAACCATCGGGTACACTTGGAGCACTTGTCCATTTGCACGTGTGCTAATTAGCATTGGATGGGCTACGATATCGGCAGCTCGGAGCATCGCTACAAGAAGCAAGTTGATCTCGGCAGCACTTCCCTTGCCCTTCTCTAGGACCTTCTCAACATCGTTATCGACAAAGACCGCGTTATAGCCATCCCACTCGACGTTGGTGGTCAGGTAGGTGTAGATCGTGTCTAGTTTGGCTTCGGGCGTTGGTAGTGGTAACCCTTGTACCAATTCTTGTGTGATCTCTCTGATACGGCCACGTGGGTCGATTTGACGCCCAAAATCGTCGCTGGCAATCAGTTCTTCGGCTAGCTTGGGCCATGTACTAAGGAACGGCTCCATCGTGCCGTTCGCTTTCATGTAAGCGGAGAGCTGGATTTCTAGCTTCGTTCGATAGTCATCAGGCGTGGTCATGAAGGGTTCCGTGCGCAGAGCAGGAATGTCTTCCATCACCCAACGGTATCGTGTCTGTGCGCCGCTAGGGCGGTTCAACGTCTCTTGCTCGCGTGCGCTGAAAGGATGCGTGCCCCGCATCGTAAAGACATACCGCAATTGCTCAGGCGCTTCGACACGATATTCGCTATACAGTGTAGGCTCCCCACGCTGAAACGCCCAGCTTGGCAGAAACACAGGGTTGTTGAACCGTAAGGTGTAGCTGTATTCGATCACCGCGCCGGGTTGCAAAGCCGGGAACGTAAACCGAATGCGCCGAAGGTCGTCGTTGGCTTTTTCTTCGAAGATGGCATCTTTCTCCAGCTTGTGCCGCTCGATCTCCCCATTTGGGCCTACGATGACGGTCTGTGCGCGTAAATCATCGATGCGCTGGGCGCGGTTTGCATGGACATACGTAAGGGTAACCGTGCCCCAGTCGTCGTAGGCGGCCTCGCTCAATATCTTTACCCGCATGTGCCGTTTCATCTCCATGCCACCCCGGACGCGGAAACCCACATCACCATAATCAGCCAGAATAACAGCGGTAGCATTCGTGTCTGCTTGGAAGGTGGTCATGCTGAGGTGCTCCTGTGGAATGTCATTCCACTTTAATGGAGCCTTCTGTGCTGCTAACGATGCAGCTGTTAGTAACAAGACCATCAAGAGGGAGGAAAGCTGCTTTAACATGTACGCATATCGGTTATATCGAACGAATCTGGGGTACGAAGCCAAAAGGACGAGGGGAGATTCGCTGCAAGTATCAAGGGGCTGACTTTGTCGACGTATTCATCAGGGAGAATTTCACTCGTCTTAGCATTTTGTCATTACTTTTGTGTAAGGTTTGTAGGTAGTATTGACGAGGAGTTTGCTTCGTTGTGCAGATTTTTGTGATAGGGGAGCATTGGTCCCTGTGCTCCATTTTATTTTTAATGGTGGAGTTTACGAGTGTGCAAAAGAAGCTAATCCACGCTCGCTCATGAAAGGTAGCATGGTTTTTGTGTAGCCAGTGTCAGGGAATCCCTGACACTTTGTGTTAGAAATGTATTATCTACTGAAGGCCATTCGTGTTGCCTTGTCTTCGCAACGGAGTGTCTTTGATCTGGAGCAGCTTGAACTGCAAGCGCGTATTCTGAAGGTGCAATGCAACTAAAAAAGGGCGGCGTCCATTACGGGCGCCGCCCTTGGTAGTGGTAGGCAGGCAAGTGGAAAGATAATCGTAGCTAGGCCGTCGTGCGGATCTCGCTGAGGCGTGCGACCGCCTAGGCAGTATAGCAAGATGCACTCTAAAGGATGTTTCTATTGACTGGATTAATTATTTTCCCGAGAGTCCCTACACCTCAATAATTTATGTCACTCGTCTCTATGGGAGTATTTCATGAGTATATCGTAAGAAACTTAACTCCTGATCAGATGGAGAAGGAACGTGCTAAAGCTCTTAGAGAGATTGGACGCCTACTCAATTGCGAAGTGTTTACTTATGCGGCTCGTATCTCTCCAGTTTTAGCACCTGTTAGACTGCCTGTCTCCGTTTTACCGGAAGATATTTTGCCATTTATCGACTTGATAGAAGGCTTGTCTGGTGATCGAATCGCCGTTATACTTGAAACCCCTGGTGGCTCTGGAGAGGTCGGTCGCGATATGGTTGAAATTCTGCATGAGAAGTTCGGTCATGTAATGTTTATAGTTCCTGGAATGGCCAAAAGTACAGGAACTATAATGGTACTGGGCGGACACGAGTTTTTCATGGGTCCTGGATCAGCACTAGGGCCAATAGACGCCCAGTTACAACAGGATGGCAAAACCTATTCTGCCGATGCATTAATTGAGGGATTAAATCGAATAAAGGAAGAGGTTGAGAAAACTGGTAAGTTGAATAGCGCTTATATCCCTGTGCTTCAAAGGCTATCTCCCGGTGAAATTGAGCATGCGCATAACGCCTTGGAATTTGCACGTGCAACAGTTACTGATTGGCTTATTCGATACAAATTTGGTAAGTGGGAAACTAGAGAAACATCAGGCGAGCAGGTAACACAGGACTATAAGGAGAGTCGAGCACGAGACATTGCAGAAAAATTAGCAAGCCAGTCGCTTTGGCATACTCATGGTCGCTCGCTTCGAATATCTGATTTGCGAAAGTTGGGACTGAAAGTGAATGATTATAGTTCTGATTCCAATCTTAATGACGCAATACAGCGATACTATGTATTGCTTCGTATGACTTTTGATGCCCAAAATATGTTTAAGATATTTGAAACGCCGGATGCACGGGTTGTACGTAGATTTGATTTGCAGGGAGTCGCTCCAAAAGCTCAAGACAAGAGAAATCAATCTGATTTGAGCAAAGCATCCAACGTGAAAATCAATGTCAATTGCAAATGTGGTAGTAACTATTCGCTTCAGGTGAATCTAGAGGAGAATCAGCTACTACAAGAAAATTCTATCGCTTTTCCTAGAAATAAAGTATTTTCTTGTCCAAATTGCGGTACTCAGCACAATTTGGAATCGCTTTTGAGTGATATCGAAAAGCAAGCAGGTAGATCTGCCATTTTCAATTAGCCGCAGGAGGTCCCCCAATGAGAATATCCCACTCCAAGGATGGCGCTACTGTTGAGATGGAGTACTCAATCATCTTTGCTGAGCTAGAAAAGCCTGAAAATGAGGAAATAATGCGCTTATCGGACGAGATCGACGAGATACATGAAAATGTGAGGTTGATTAATCAAGCGGTGGAGTTGCTAGAAGATCTTCCTGTTCATGCATATTTCTCCGAATAGGAAAAAACATCTCTTATCAAGAGATAAGTTTCCGAAATCAACAAGGGGTCTAATGCCTATTGCATTAGACCCCTTGTTCGTTAGTAGTGGTAGGCAGGAAAGTGCTTACGCCGTCGTGCGGATCTCACTGAGACGTACACCTTGGTCGCTCATCGCTTCATACGTTGCTCCGGTAAAGGCCTCGTTGTTGCTTGCGACTTCAGCCATGATCTGCTTCGGGCCTTTGTATTTCATGGGCTTGCCGAGGGCAACTGCGACGGCTGGAAGGCTCATCCAGCCCGGCTGGCAGTCGATCTTGTGATCCTCGTTGTGCCAGCGATCGAACGGTGTGCCGTGCTTGTCTTGGCGACTCTTCGGGATGTTCATCATGAGCGTCCGGTTGATGCTCTTGATCTCCTTCACCGGGTTGACGCGCTGCGCATGGCCATCCTCATTTACGTACGTCCCCACGGTCTCCACCACCATCGCGGCGGGCAATGTCACGTCAGCGACGGGCACGGTCTGGTTGGTCGTGTTGTACTCATGCAGGATGACCGGGATGTCGGCGAGGTCATCAGCGCTGAGTAG
>CAYYHN010000019.1:9132-13541 GCA_964471245.1 uncultured Rhodothermaceae bacterium
GGATCGTCTTGCAGCACATAGACGGCGCTGATGTCACCCGCTTCGAGCTTGGCTTTGACCATCGCGGCATCGATGGCATGGATGCCGAGGCGCTCGCAGCCCTGCGCGTTCGGTGTGCGGTCATCGGTGCGGAGCCAAGCATCGCTGTGGCCGACTTCGACGTGCGGAATGTAGCGCGGTGCGTTTGCTCCGAGCGCCTTCGCAATTTTCGTCAGTAGGTAATTGTCTTCGACAGGCGCATGTGCTGAGCCGAGGAACAGGATACCGCTGGCGTCCACGCCTTGTAGCACGTGCGCGGCGTACGCGTAGGCATCGTTCCAACTCGCTGCTTGGCCGCCAATCGTCGGGCCCTGCGGGCGGTCTTGGTTGAAGCGCTGGTAGCCTTCGCGGTCTTCGTCGGGCAGCCAGTACTCGTTCACTTGCAGGTTCGTGCGCGGCGTCACTTTCAGCACGTGGTTGTCGCGCACCCAGTAGTAACAGTTTGAACCTTTCGCGTTCGTCACGGTGATCGACGGGGCCTTTGTCATCTCCCACGCCCGTGCTTGGAAGCGGAAGTCCTTCGACGTCAGTGCACCTACAGGGCAGATGTCAATGACGTTCATCGAGTACGGATCGTCAAACTCGATGTTCGGCGGCGTCATCGGGTAGTTGCGCACGCCACGCTCGATGATCGTGAGCTGGTAGCTCTTCGACACCTCGTTCGTGAAGCGGACGCAGCGCGTGCAGTTGATGCAGCGTTCGCCATCGAGCACGACGCGGGGGCCGAGGTCGATGTGCTTTGGTTTGTTGACCTTGCGGAACTCGAAGCGCGAGCCTTCAGGACCATGCTTGTACGCCTGAATCTGTAGTGGGCAATGCCCGGCTTGGTCACAGATCGGGCAATCGAGCGGGTGGTTGATCAGCAGCATCTCCAGCGTGTCCTTGTGGCCCTGCTTGGCCCAGTCGCTGGTCTGCTGCGTCTTAACGACCATGCCGTCTGAGACATCCATGGAGCAACTCGTCTGCAGCTTTGGGAACCATCCGATGACGGGGTCGCCGTTCTCGTCCACCTGTACTTCGCCCGTTGCTCGGTCGCGGCGCGGCGTGCCGACCTCGACGTAGCATTGGCGGCAGTTGGCCGGAATGGACATGGCCGGATGGTAGCAGAAATGCGGCACGTCGATGCCGTTATCCATACAGAATTGAAGGAGCTTCGGCCGCCCCTCGAATTCGTAGGTCTGTCCGTCTATGGTAATGGTTGGCATAGGTGTTTGGCTGTTGGCTGTTGGCTGTTGGCTGTTGGCTCCGGTTGATAAACACGGTGCTTAGCCTCCACACGCAGCCGTTTCATTCAGCAATGCGGTCGGGGGCTGTCAGTAGGCTTTGAGCATGAAACCCAACAGCCAATAGCCAACAGCCCCAAACCCTAGATCGCTATCAACGCCCCGTTGGCGGTGAGTTTGAGTTCAGTTTTGGGTTCGAGATCCATCGCGGCGATCTCCTCGGTGCTTTTGCCTTCGTCTTCAAGCAGATGCTCCTGTGTGGCAACGTCCAGCATGCTGCCTTCGAGGTAACCCTCGATAATCACACGGCGGCCGCTGATGTCCGTAGGGAAGGTGAACGCGTAGCTGTTGTCCTCGTTCTTCGCCACGTTGACGCGGATATTGTTGCCTTCACCTGCATCGAGGGTTAACCAGCAGCCCATGTTTTGGCAGACTTTCCGGACGGTGCCCTCAACCTTAACGTTTTGTTCGAGGTATTGGTCGGTTTCGGCAAAGACGGCCTGTACGGGCATCACGCCGACAGCTTCGACGGCTTGCCCGACGGCATTGTATCCTGCCGTAGTGACAGGTGTCGCGGGTTCATCGGTAGCAGGCGCTTCGGCTTCCGGCTGACACGCCAGCAAGACGAAGGGCAGGAGCAGGAGAAATAGATGTTTACGCATGATGTTGTCCTAAAGTGGTGGTCAAGATCGATCAAACGCGGTGAGTCGATGTAATCCTTCAGGCTTTGCAAATGGTTGAGCAAGGCAGGGAAGTCTCCATATACTGCCACACCTCGTACGCCCACACACGTTACGCTGTCACGAGTGAACTGCCATCGCCCGTTGGGAAGACGGCAGGCTTACATTTTGCGGCAAAGTCTTCTTTGAAGCGCGGGATGGCACTTTTGACGGGCCATGCAGCGGCATCGGCGAGGGCACACACGGTGCGGCCTTCCATCTGCGTGCAGAGGTCAAGCAGCAGGTCGAGGTCGCGCATGTTGCCTTCGCCTTCGTCAATGCGCGTGACGAGGTTTTCAAGCCAGCCGGTTCCTTCGCGGCACGGTGTACACTGGCCACAGCTTTCGTGATGGTAAAAGTGCGTGATACGACGCAGGTACGACACCATGTCGACGCTCTCATCAAGGATGAGCATGCCTGCGGTGCCGAGCATCGAACCCGCTTGTTTGAGCGAGTCGGTGTCCATCGTTGTGCCTTCAATGTCTTCGGCACGGAGTGGGAAGACCGAGCTACCACCGGGAATGACGGCTTTCAGCTTGGCATCGTTGCGCATGCCGCCACAGACTTCATAGATGAGGTCGCTGATCAGCATGCCTGTGGGGTATTCGTACACGCCGGGGCGCTTCACGTGGCCTGAGATGCCGTAGAGCAGCGGCCCGGGATGCGTCGGCGCGCCAATGCCTGCGTACCAGTCGCCGCCTTTCTCCAAGATCAGCGGCACACAGGCTAGTGTTTCGACGTTGTTGATCGTCGTCGGGTAGTTCCAGATTCCTTTCTGCGCAGGGAAGGGCGGCTTAATGCGCGGGTAGGCGCGTTTGCCTTCGAGCGAGTTCATCAGGCTCGTCTCCTCGCCACAGATGTACGCACCTGCACCCTTGTGGATGATGATGTCGCACGAGAAGCCACTGCCCATGATGTTTTCGCCGACGTAGCCTTTCTTGTAGGCTAGTACAAGCTCGCGCTCCATGTGCGTGATCCAGTCGGCATACTCGCCGCGGATGTAGAGGTAGACGGCCTTGCACGACATCGCGTACCCCGCCAGCAGCATGCCCTCGAAGACGAGGTGCGGGTTGTACTCGAAGAGCTGCCGGTCCTTGAACGTGCCCGGCTCCGATTCGTCGCCGTTGCAGCAGATGAAGCGTGGAATGTCTGGGTTCACAGGCGGCATGAAGCTCCACTTCAGCCCCGTAGGGAAACCTGCACCACCGCGGCCACGCAAGCCACTCTTCTTCACTTCTGCTGTGACACTGCTCGGGTCCCACTTGTCTGTTGTGAGGGCGTCCCGAAGCTGCACGTAGCCGCCATTGGCCTCGTACACGTCGATCTTGTGCAGGTCTTTCACCGGGGGCAGGAGCACCCGCTTATAATTACGCCAGTCGCCAGCTTTGCTCATCGCGTTCTGCGTCTGTAATGTTGGGTTTTTCGGCCACGAAGACACAACCGCACCAAATGGTGATTTGTGGCTCGTGGGTTGATCATGTCAAATAAAACTAGTTCGCTCGCTCGTGCATTGCATACAGCGGATAGCGAACATCGGCTTCTTCCTCTTGTGCGACCATCGCGTTAATGAGGTCGTCCGCACGGTTGATGACTTTGTTAAGGGCAAGACCTTCTTCGTCAGCATCGCTCAGTTCGCGCAGGGCTTCGTAGATAAACATCTTGCGTTGTAGCGAGCGTCCTTGGACGTGAATCACACCGACTTCGAGTGCAAACAGTGCGGGCATCAGTATATGTAGGCTAAGGTCAAGCGGACTGCCAAGGATCACCAAGTCGACAACAGTGTAGGCTATCATCGCTACGAAGCCCACAATAAGCCATTTTAGGCCGTTCAAAAACTTCATCCGCCGCCGCATCGACGCGAGTTCGTTGTCGATGTAGACGACATTGATGGTCTCGTCGAGGTGCTTCTTCTCGGCGTAGTTCAGCGTTTTCCATTCACTGAGACGCTGGAGTTCTTGCAGCAGGATGTCTTTAACCTTGCGCTCCCGCTTGGTCAGCGCTGGGTGCTTGCTGGGACGAACCACTGGATTCTTGCCAGTAGGCAAGGCGACCTTTGCATGCACACGCGGCTGGTGCACGGGCACATCGAGCGACTTCGCTTCGATATGCGACGACGTGCCCTGCTTCGCTTCAGCGATGCGGCGCTCTACATTGTTCGTAATGTCCCAGCCTTTGCTCATCTCTAGGTTGTTCGGCTACGACTACTTCACCGTCACGGAAACAGGCGGCGTTTTGTACACTTCGGTAGCGGTAACGTCGGTACGGCGGTTGCCGCCAAGTTCGTCTTCGTCTTGCGGGAGTGTCACCGATTCGAAAGCCGGGATCTTGTCTTCCCGTAGCGCATCGATCAGTGCGTCGACCTTCGCTTCCGTTAGGTTGTGGACGTATGGGCCGTTAGTCACTTGCAACATCGGAGCGGAGCCGCACG
>CAYYHN010000019.1:13551-15839 GCA_964471245.1 uncultured Rhodothermaceae bacterium
TCATTTGGGCGTTCACGCACGCGCCCAGGCACTCCACTTCTTGGATCGTGAAGAGGCCGTCTTCGGTCGTTTCGCCTTTGTGGATGCCGAGCTTATCTTCGAGGTAGTGTAGCATGTCGTAGCCGCCGCAGACTTGGCACGAGAAGCAAGTGCACACATCGAGGACATGCTTGCCCATCTTCTGCTTGTAGTACTGCGTATAGAACGTTGCCACGCCGTATACCTGCGCGTACGGACGCCCCACGCCATCAGCTACCAACTGGATCACTTCCGGTGGAAGCCAGCCGAATTTCTCCTGTGCTAGCCACAGCACGCGCATAATCGCACCGTCGGCTGTGGGGTAGCGGCTGATGTATTCGTCAATCAGCTTCTTCTCGTCGTCCGAAAAAACGAGCTGGTCAGCCGGAATCTGCGGCTCCGGTTGGCGGTCCGGCAGTGCAACGACCGGGTTCTTGATAAAATCAGCCATGTGCTAGGTATGGGAGTGTGAGAGTATGGACGTATGGATGTGAGAACGTCCCACCCTTCCATACATCCACACTTGCATACATTATTTATCTGCTTCGCCCAATACGGGGTCGACGGTGCCGATGAGGACGACCATGTCGCCGATGGGGCTGCCTTCCATCATGTATTCGAGGCCTTGCAGGTTGGTGTAGCTCGGCGACTTCATGTGGACGCGGTAGGGGCTGCCTGTCCCGTCCGACTTGAGGTAGAAACCGAGTTCGCCTTTTGGTGCTTCGATAGCGTGGTATGTCTCGACGCCTTTCGGTGGGGCGACGCCCGTGTCGGTGTACATAAAGTCGTGAATCATGCCCTCCATCGAGAAATATACTTCGTCTTTCGATGGGTAAGCCTTCTTCGCGTCGTCGGTGCGGACAGGCCCCGGCGGCATCTTGTCGAGGCACTGGCGGATGATGCGGACGCTTTGTCGCATTTCTTCCATGCGCACAAAGTAGCGCGCAAGTGAGTCACCCTCTTCGCGCATCGGGATGTCAAAGTCGACGTCGTTGTACTTCAAATACGGTTCGAAACGCCGGATGTCGTACGGGATGCCTGAGCCGCGTAGGTTCGGCCCCGTCATGCCAAGTGCTGTGACCTCGTCTGGCGTCAGGACGCCAACGCCTTTGTTGCGGTCGATCCAGATGCGGTTGCGGTTGAGCAGTTTCTGGAAGCCCGTCAGCACTTGGTCGAAGTCATCCGCAAAGTCACCGATCATCGCGATGGCTTTGGGCGATAGGTCCGAGGCGACACCACCGATACGGCTGTGCGAGACGGTGAAGCGTGCGCCTGCCACTTCGTCAAAAATGTAGTAGAGGTTTTCGCGCTGCTCGAAGCACCACAGGAAGACCGACACGGCCCCGGCGTCCATCAGGCCGACACCCATCCAGAGCAGGTGCGCCGAGATGCGGGACAGCTCACACATCATCGTCCGGATCCACTGCGCCCGGTCGGGCACCTCGATGTTCGCCAGCTTCTCGACGGCCAAGCACCATCCGACGTTGGTCGAGTACGGCGCAAGGTAGTCCATGCGGTCGGTGTACGGCATGAACTCTTGGTACGTCTTGTTCTCTGCCAGCTTCTCGATACCACGGTGCAAGTACCCGATGTCGAGCACGCACTTTTGCATCACTTCGCCGTCGAGCTTGACTGCGCAGCGCAGCACGCCGTGCGTGGCGGGGTGCTGTGGCCCGATGTTGAGCACCATCTCGTTATCGAGGGCATCCGGTGCCCCGTCGCCACTTGCGCCGTCGCCGCTGTGCTGCGATTCCAGCCAAGCATGTTTGCTTTCCAGCCGCTTGAACAACGCCTCGTTGTGTTTTGGCCAGAACGTGAAGTAATTCTCGAGATCGAGTTGTTGGAGTATGCTCATGGCGGTGTGGTGCTTGGTACGTCGTACGTGGTCTATGTGGGAGGAGCCAAGTACAAAACCCAAGGCCTAAGTACTACGATTCTGGATATTCGTCGGATTGCGGCTCTTCGTAGCTCTTAATAGGCTTCGAGCCGTGGGCAGCGGCGAAGGGGTCGAGCGTGAGTTCGCCTTCGGGCGTCTGCGGAGGCAGCGGCAGCGAGCCGGGGATGCCGAGCAGCGGAAATTCTTTGCGGAGCGGGTAGTACTCGAAGTCCTCTGGCAAGAACATGCGGCGCATGTCTTCGTGGCCTGCAAACTGCAGCCCGAACATGTCGTAGGCTTCACGCTCGTGCCAGTTGGCGGCGCGGTAGACCGGCGTGACCGAAGGCACCGTCATGTCGTCCTCGTCCACCCATACCTTCACGCGGAGACGCTG
>CAYYHN010000020.1:0-15783 GCA_964471245.1 uncultured Rhodothermaceae bacterium
AATACAAGATGGAGGCTTATAAGCTCTTCACGGCGATGATCGAGAGGATCAACCAAGAGGTCGTGTCCTTTATCTTCCGTGCTGGCCCCATCGTAGATGGCGGCAAGGGTCGCCGTCGCACTGGCCGCCAGACGCGAGGCCTCGACCGCAACAAGGCACGTACGTCGAAGCAGTCCAGCATGTCCTACGGCGTTGGCGGTAATGCCCAAGGATCCGCCGAGCGCGACCCATCGGCGAAGCCCCAGCGTGTTACGGTGACCGAGCGCGTGGGGCGCAACGAGCCTTGCCCGTGTGGTAGTGGCAAAAAGTTCAAGCACTGCCACGGCAGAGACGCATAGCGTCCAAAGAACCGAACCTTAAAAAGGCGACGCGCATACTTCAAAGCGCGTCGCCTTTTTCATTTCACCAGATTAGACTGCTTACTGCAAGGCTACTTTTAGCCATGCCTCGATTTGCTCGGGTAATTGAAAATTGCCGGGGCGTTGTGGTCTTTGCGATGCATCACCAATTCCTCCAAATCCACCACCGGCTCCTCCCCCAACGCCGCCACGCCCTGCTTGCCCTTGGCGATTCTGCGCACGAAACCCTTCGCGGTCCGGTCTCGGCGTCTCTACACCCAACCCTATCGTTTGTCCAGGTGATACCCCTAGTGCCAGATCCGTGTTGGGGTCGCCATCAAGCGCAATCTTCAATTCATAGAAGAAGGATCCGGCTTCAATCCCTGCGGCAACGGCAATATCCTCGCGGCTTGCTACAGGCACCCGCAAGCCTTCAAATTCTCCGTTGCGCAGGATCTCCAGATCGGTAAGCGACTCGCGGAACCGTGCTTCCAGCACCGCCTCGACACTCGGATCCTCTTGGCCCGGCCTCAATCCTTGCATGCCACCGCCACGCATGCCAAGCGGGAAGCGTATACCCAACTTCTCTTTATTCCCTCCTTCGGGGTCGAACCAAACGGTCATGCCTAGCCCCATCATCTGTCGTACCGCTTCTGGCCTATTCGCCAAAATGGCGACATACAGATGGGTTCCATCATTGTGCAGGCCCAGCGAGAACGGTTCGTCGGGAACACGCTGCAGTGCATCTGTCCAATCATTTGGTTGTCCATCAACTATAATGGATGTTGCAACAGGCCGAGTGGACAACGTCTGTGTGCTTTTGCAGCCAGCAAGTACAGATATAGCAAGGCCCACAATCATTACAACGACAGGCAAGCGACGGTTAAAATACATTGAACGTGAGGTTTAAATAAGGGACAACTCTTGAGCTTGGTCATGAGAAGAGCAAGCAGTGCCATCGTCACAAATCTGTTGCCAGAACGAGCGAGGGGCTCTATTTGTTTGATTACCCACGAATTGATCGTCTCCCCCATCAGTTGTTGTCCATTTCTTCGAACATTGTGAACAGCATGTATACAGTTTTCGAAGTGGGGATTCTCCCCAATGAATAGACGAGCGATACCCCTACATTGAATCGGCCCAGACCTAGTGCCTACTTTGCTTAATCCGGCTTACCTAGCGACTTGTTATGTAATGACCAAGCCTAGTTGTTACATCACAATTAGTCCTGCTTTCCCTTACCTGTATCAAGCTTGGGTTATGCCCTGTATTTGTAAGACCTAGCTGCTCACTCACTCCGCTCCCTTACAGCTGCCTCGACGGCAGTCTAATCAACACACTATGACCACTGTGTACAAGAGCTTGTTTGAGGTACTTCCCCAAGCTGCTTTCTTAGTAGCTCGTGCCAATTCAGACGTCTTTACGATAGTAAATGCCAATCAATCAGCACGTAACACCTGGCCAGATGCTCTGGCGGAGACGATTGTAGACCACTCGCCAGTAGCGAACGAGGCCATCCAACAGCTATGCCTCCGTGTACTCGCTCAGAGTGAAGCGATATGGGCAAAACGTATCACATTTCCTACCAACTCGGACGACGCCCAGTACTTTAATGTTCACGCTGCTCCACTTGAAGGCGACCATATTTTACTATCCCTTGAACGTTCTGACGATACGCCAACCGCCACGTCAGAAAATGACACCGCAACACTTTTTGAACGCATGAAGGATCGTGCGCCCATCATGATGCATCAAATTGATGCATCGGGACGCATCGTTTCAGTAAGCGATCAGTGGTTGATGGTACTAGGGTATGAGCGTGATGAGGTGCTAGGCAAGCTGTCGACAAGCTTTCTTACGACAGCTTCGCGGGTTGAAGCTCGTGAAATTCATTTCCCAATCCTGCACAGGCTTGGGTACGTTCAGGATGTCCCTTATCAGTTTGTGTGCAAGGATGGTTCGCTTCGTGATGTCCTCCTTACAGCGTTTACGGAACATGCACAAGACCAAGCCATGTTTCGTGGCACGGCTATCCTCATCGATATCACTGAACGCGAACGTCTAGCTCAAGAAGTCGCAATTCAGCAGAAGAAGTGGACACGCGCGGAAGAACTTGCACATGTTGGGCATTGGCAAATAGACCTCGTCACCCAAGAGCTTCAGTGGTCGGATGAGGTCTACCGCATCCATGGACAGGAGCCTGAAACGTACCACCCAAAACTTGCAGATGGCATCAATGCCTACCACCCAGACGACCAAGACCGGGTGGCCGAAGTAGTTAGCAATGCTATCGAACATGGTGAATCTTTCGAATTCGAATTACGTTTGGTCCGCCCAACTGGAGAAATACGCCATGTGCAATCATACGGTGAATGTACGGTTTCAGAATCTGGCCAGACGACCGCCGTATTTGGGGTTTTCCTCGACATTACACAGCGCAAGGAAATAGAATTGGCGCTTGCAGCCGAACGGGCTCGCGTGGTCGAAGCGCTTGCAAAATACAAATTGATTGCTAACAACTCGCAAGACTTAGTTTGCCTACATGAACCTGATGGTAGCTACAGTTGGATCAGTCCGTCTATTCAGACGCTCCTAGGTTATTCACCAACCGAACTGCTTGGCACATCACCCTACAACTTGTTTCATCCAGAAGACCTCGAACGCATCCGTTCCACCTCGCATAAAGCAAATTTGGATGGTGAATTGTCGGCGATAAGGTATCGGATTTTGCATAAGAATGGCACCTATCGTTGGTTTGAAACCCTTTCCCGCCCCATTGTCGACGACGATGAAACGATTCTCCAACTTCAAACACAATCGCGCGACGTAACGGACCGGGAACAAGCGATGCTACAACTAGGCGAACAAGAGGCGCGAATGCGTGCGATACTCGAGAGCTCGGTCCAAAGCATCGTTACCATTAACAACGATGGATACATTACCTCAGCTAACCCTGCGACGGAACGACTCTTTGGCTATCCCACGGACGAGTTACTCGGCCAAAATGTTCGCGTGTTGATGCCCTCGCCTGACCGCGAAAATCATGACGGGTACATGGCTCACTATCACCACACGGGTGAAAAGCGCATCATTGGGCTTGGCCGCCAAGTAAAAGCACAGCACCGTTCGGGCGGGACGTTTCCAATTCTTCTTACCATAAGTGAAGTATTACTCTCGGACGGGCCACAATATACCGGCATGATGCTCGATATTAGTGAGCAAGTTCGTACCGAAGAAGCACTTCGACAGCAAGCTTCGCGCATGCGGCTACTTTATGAGTTAAGCTTGCTTCGCGAGGTTGAGTGGGATGACAGTCTGACGATTGCTCTTGAGCGTACGACTTCGTTACTGGACCTTGAGATTGGGATCATCAGTCAGATTGATGAATCGACAGATTCCTACACGGTCCTTGCGGCTTATGCCCCCAAACACTCTATCGCACCGGGCGCGGAGTTTGAACTCGGCAAAACGTATTGCAGCATCATGTATGCCAGTGATGAACCACTTGGTATACCGCATATGGCCATCTCACCTCATCGACGCCATCCGTGTTATGAGGCCTTTCAGTTGGAAACCTACCTTGGCATACCCATTTATGTAGATGGCGAACGGTATGGCACACTAAATTTCTCATCTACAAAACCGCGGACCAAGGATTTTACAGAAGCCGATTTCGACATGATGTACCTCCTGTCAAATTGGGTATCTGTACAGATAGAGCGCAAACAAGCAGATACGGCATTACGGACCTATGCGGCTGAACTAAAGCAGAGCAATGACGAACTCGAGCAATTTGCCTATGTCGCCTCCCACGACCTTCAAGAGCCCTTGCGCACTATCCATACAATGATAGACCTATTGGCCTCTCGGAACCCCGACTTCTTCGTTGGGGAGAATGAGAAAATGATGGCATTTGTACTTGAAGCAGCCGTTCGGATGCGATCGCTGATCAAGGATCTCCTCACCTTCTCGCGTGTCGGGCGTATGGATGTAAAAAAAGCCCCCGTTGTCATGGAGTCAGTCCTAACAACAACCCTCGAAAGCATGCTCGTAACCATCCATGAGCACCAAGCCCAAATCACACACGACCCGTTGCCAGTCATTCATGCTGATGCCACACAGATGGGCATGTTATTACAAAACATCATTGGTAATGGCATTAAATACCGCCGAGACGAACGTCCTCATATCCATATATCCGTTGAAGAGGAAGACGAGCAATGGGTATTTCACATCAGCGATAATGGCATTGGCATTGACGAAAAGTATTACGATCGCATTTTCGAGGTCTTTAAACGCTTGCATCGCCGCGAAGAATTCGAAGGAACCGGCATTGGGCTTGCGGTCTGCAAGCGTATTATTCAACGTCACGGGGGTGACATCCATGTCACTTCTGTATTAGGCGAAGGCTCGACCTTCACCTTTTCCTTACCTCGCTAATGTCAGCATGGGATAAATCCCCAAATCATAACACATTGATTTCCCTAAGCTGATTGGCGCATCTTTGGCTACAATTAGGTGCCTGATGGCACTTAAGTGATCGCTTTTCTATTCTGGTTCCGTCACGCATACAGCGTCCGTTCAAGCATCTTTCGGCCTGATGAATCTTACCGATGCCCATATTCTCCTTGTAGAGGACCATGACGCGGATGAATTCCTTGTCCGCACGATGCTAGCACAAACGATTACGGCACCGTACACCTTAACTCGGTGTGACCTGGTCCAAGAAGCGCTCGATTTTGTTCACAAGCACACGCCCGATCTCATCTTATTGGATTTAGGTCTACCTGACAGCCGTAATTTTGAGGGACTACGAGCTCTTGCAAAGGCTGTCCCTACTGTACCGATCGTGGTTCATTCCAGCCTCGATACGGGGCCGCTTCTGCATCAGGCAATTCAACATGGTGCACAGGATTACTTGATCAAAGGCAACTATGATGCACATCTGTTCGGCCGCGTCATACGTTATGCCATCGAACGAAACCAAGTACTCCAGCAAACACGTGCAAGTGAGCAGCGCCTTCAGACAATCCTCGGTCACACATCAGACGGTATTCTTATAGTTTGCCCAAAAGGTGTGGTGAAGTTTGTGAACTCAGCCGCCTGCGATATCCTCGGAACTACACGAGATGCCTTGTCTAGTCAACCGCTTGATGTACCCATAGATACTGCAAAGGCGCACGAGTGGACGGTAACACATGATAATGGAACAAAGCGCACGGTCGAAGTGCGGTATACCCCCATTGTTTGGGATGGCATTCATGCCTTCGTGGCTGCTTTACGCGACATTACACTTCGCAAAGAACGCGAAGAGGAGCTCCGCCGTGCGAAAAAAGCCGCAGAAGCGATGGTCGAAGATAAGTCGGCATATTTAGCCCAAATGACCCATGACCTGCGCTCGCCCCTAACAGGAATTATAGGGTTTGCAGAAGCACTAGAGACAGAAGTCGGGAATTCACAGCAAGGTGAATTCGCAAGCATTATACGCCGAGCAGGTATGCGCTTGCTCGAAACTATTAACTCCGTCCTCGACTTGAGTCGCCTTGAGAACAAAACGGAATCTGCCCAACGATCCTTTGTGGACGTCCAAGAACTTGCCCAAAGCGTTGTCGCAACGTATCGGTTTCTGGCTCAAAAAAAGGGATTGACACTCCGCCTCTATTGCGACGAGTCTGCCCCACCGTTTCTTTCCGACAGACAGTTTTTGATGCGCATCCTACACAACTTAGTAGGTAATGCCATAAAGTATACGGAGCATGGCAAAGTCAACATCACCGTTTCGCAAACCGCAGCGCATCTCAAGCTGATTGTTCAAGACACGGGCTTGGGTATCGCTGAGTCGTTGCGAGCACGTTTGTTCGAAGCATATAGTCGTGCTTCATCCGTGGAGCAGGGACAGGGACTTGGCTTAGCGATCACGAAGAAACTGGTTACCTTGCTTGATGGCACCATTGAGGTCCAGAGCATCTTAGGACAAGGCAGCACATTCACGGTAGTGCTACCCACACCAGAAGTGCATCCTCCTACAGCTACTGAAACACACGACTCGGAAGCTGACCTCGCAAACTAGGATCACGTTGGGTGGCCTTCAAGCTTAGATGAGACTCCATCGCCCTCTCCTACTTAGCGTCGTAAGAAAACACCCAATCGGAAAGAGGGTGCGGCTAGAACGTTTTCAGCAAGCGTAGCGCCTTCAGCACCAAAGAGTACACCGTAACCTTGAGCAAAGGCGTACATCACATCGCCGCCGTAGGTAAGGTACTGCTGGTTGTTGCCGTACAGTCCTCCAGTACCACCTAGGTTGCCATCTTGCCCATTTTCCATAGAAAACAGACCACGAACACGGGCAATGAGGGTAATGTTAGTTCCAATCGTGTATCCGCCTTCAACTTTAAGGACAAGCTCGTCTGAATACCCTTCCGTGCGGTTGTTGTAACCTGCGTCGGCCATAATGTACGCCGGGCTTGGCCAGAAGGAGTGCCCAACAGCTACACCAAGCAATTGGTTAAACTCACCATCACCGGTTTGCAAGCCATTGGCCTGAATAGACTCGCCAATTGGTAGTCCAAGGCGCAAAAACGCACTCGCCACGGTATTTCCTTTCTTGAAAAAAGCATACCGGGCACCAACATCGGCATCAGCGATACCTGTAACCGCATCGCCCTCGAAAAATTCAAAGCCTGTCACTTCGCCAACCGCGCGATTCAGCGTGATGCGCTCAACAAACGGCACATACGCTTGGACCGTAATCTTGTCTGTGACACCGTATTCTCCGTAGAAGCTGACAACGTAATCGGAAAGCGTTTGGATATCGATGAGGTTTCCACCTGGCTCGTAAAACTGATCGGCACGCACCATTTGGAAGCCCAATTGGTAGTAGCCGCCTTTCTTGGCTTGCGGCCACGCCTGTGCGAACACGTCCGTAGTGGCAAAGAGGCCCAGTATGAGCACGGTGAGGAATAGCCGAATAGACGGCTTTGTTTTCGAGACTGCGTAAGACATGAACTTAGCGGAGGTTTGCAGACCCGAAGGTCACGTTGAACGGGACACAATGGATGATGACCCAGCGGTACCGATTTAGGTCAATTTCCTGTGTCACGACGTAAGATTGTTCGCCCAGCGTAGACTTCAGGTTGCCCAAGTTTATACTGCTGGACGTTACGCCATCGACAGTCGAGAGGTATACAGCGAGGCCCGGACCGTTGTCGGTGCGAAAATCGCTACCAAAGCGTACAACGACCGTCCCATTTGATTGCTCTTGAAGCGTAACTGAACCCTGTACGTCGTAGTTGGTCCCAGCACGTGCCGTAAACGTGCCTGTGCGCTCTTGGCCCAGCACCCGAATCAAAACATTCGGACTTGCCACGCCATCAATCGTCGCGGTGACGTTGGACGTACCAGGCATAACAGCTACGACACTTCCTTGGTCGTCGACGGTGGCGATGGCTGGATCGGTACTTGCCCATATGATGGCACTTACTGCGAGTGGAGCATCATTGAGATTAAATGCGGACGCGGTGAGCGCCTGCGTATCGCCGGGCATCATCACAAGCGTATCCGGATCGACGGAGACGCGAGCAACTTGGTTTAGGTCAGCCACCACTGTCAACGTGGCTGTAGTACTAACGATGTCACCTGCTCGTGCGTGCACTTCGACCTGCCCAATGGCTTGTGGCGTCACCGTACCATCGGCGGCAATGGATGCGATGGCCGGGTTTGAAGAGGTCCACGTTAGCACCACTGAAGCATCAGGTTGACCATCTGCACCATAATACGTGGCGTCATAGTGTGCATCCTCGCCCAGCATCACTGCTTGCTCAAGTGGCGTGATTTCGATGCGGGCTTCAGCGGTCTCGTCCACCGTTTCAGCCACAAAATCAGTCCCAATACAGCCTGATAGACTCAGCGCCAAACCCAACATCACAACTGGGGTAGCAAATAAGCGAAAACGTTTCATTTCTAAAGACGGAGTAACACGAGGAGCAATTGAATAGCTGAAATTCAGTACACAGTTTCGGAATGCCGTTACAGTTCAGCTCAAAAAAATGTATTTCTTTAGCTTACAAAACCGCCCGCCACAATTCAGCACAAAATGCTCACAAAGCAGGGTTTTCTGCCGTGCCCTCTAGCACAAACTCGTCCTCTGACTGCCACGCAGGATCGACAATGCAGTAAAAGACAAGGTCTTCGCTGCCAGTATTTTCTATCCACTGCTTTGCTTTGGGAGGAATGTAGATGACCTGCCCTTTATGAACAGGTGCACGCTCCTCATCGATATACATTATTCCTTCGCCCTGAAGTACGATGTAGACCTCTGAACCCAGCAAAAAATGTGGTAAAGAAGCTTGACCGGGCTGAACGACGGCATGGGCAAGACTATAGCGCAGGTCAAGACCTTCTTGTGGCCCGTTCAAAACTTCGCGGAGATGCGTTTTGTCACCCGCTATAAACTGACGCAGCTTTTGTACATCACGTATTAACATCCGTAGCGTCAATTTTGGAAGCGTGGAGTATAGATATGACAGTAGGGTAAGCCTCCCGATTTGTCATAGTAATCTTGATGGTAATCTTCAGCAGGCCAGAACACCGAGAATGGTTGCACAGTCGTGACCACAGCTACTCCCTTCGCCTTGAGGTATGCAATGAGGCGATTGGCTATCGCTTTTTGGGTATCTGTGGTGTAAAAAATCGCTGAGCGGTATTGAAACCCAATATCTGGCCCTTGACGATTTAGTTGTGTAGGGTCGTGCGTCTCAAAGAACAGTTTCGCCAGCGTTTCAAAGTGGGTCTTTGTAGGATCGAAGATCACTTCTATGGCCTCGGCATGTCCTGTGCCCCCTTTGCATACCTGCCGGTAAGTCGGTTGCTCTTTAGAGCCTCCGGTATACCCCACGCGTGTGGAGAGCACGCCACGCGCGCGCTTAAAGTGATACTCTGTGCCCCAAAAGCACCCGTTCGCAAAGATCGCGCGTTCTTCACTCATGTTTGCATTCCTTGCTTGCGGCTATCTACTGAGCACGTCGTGTGAATGCCTCCCCGGACATTATAGTCGGTACTGACGATAAGGTAGCCCGGGTTCTCCAAGTGGTCGAGCAAGTCTTCAAACACAAGAGCTGTAATATCCTCCTGAGTTGCGCCTATATTTCGCCAAGACAAGAGGTAATATTTAAGACTCTTCAACTCAAGTATCCAATCGCTAGGCATATATTCGATGCGAAGGACGCCAAAATCTGGGAGGCCTGAAAAAGGACATAACGCAGAGAATTCGCCAGCTTCTGTCTCATAAACGACGACTTGACGTGCGCTGTGCGTGTAGGGCAAACGATGCACCTCACGACTACGCGTATCAGGAGGTAGAAACAACTGCACTTTTCCATCTGGCTTGACACCATACCGCGACATGTGCTCGAGTGCGAGTTTGGTGTGCTTTACAGCCTGTGATTGTAGTGCCTCAAGTTGCGAAGCAACATGCTTGGTTTCAGACATGCTCAATACGGTTTTTAGGACAAACCCAAGAAAACTAGTGGCCCGCTGGTACCAGAACATGATGCATCATGTTCTGACTTCACACGCAGTTCCATCAGCATACAAATTAGTACATACGGGAAATCCCCCAACGCTTGTTGGCGACCTTCCCCCTTCCCAACTGTATGGTCCATGCCATATCATTAGGACAACCTGCGAGCGTAGGAGCAGGGGGTGATTCACGGGAGATCCTGGCCCAATACAGAAATCCCGTTTTTATGAAAGACGATCCTTGGGGAGGGATCGTCTTTCTTTTGTTGGTCGAAGACTACACATCGAATCCGCTCATCGGAATGGCTTGTCCTTCTTGAAGGTTGCCACGAGGTCACTCACCCCAAAGGGTCCTTGGTAATACAAGAACGGTTCACCAAAGGTAGCTCCTACTTTGTAGCCGTACGTCCGTGCGCGCGCATCAATCCACTCAAAAAATGCGGGGTTCGAGATGAACGTCTCTGGTTCGTCTTCGGAAGGTTTGTAATCGGGATTAAAGAACTGCGACCGAAAAGCCTGCATCGCCTTCGTCCGCTGCGCCCACGTCTCCGATACATCCACCACAAGCGTGGGCTCGAACTCGACGGATTGCATATAGTGCAGCACGTGATGCGGCCGCCAAGGCTGTTGCGGCGTCCCATCGTATTCGTACGTCTCGACTTTACGCAAGCCTGCATAAAACACAGCTGATGTGCTTAGGTTGGCAGCAGCCGGATGGTCTGGGTGGCGGCATACTGGTGCATTGATCAACAAAATGCCCGGCCTATACCGTCGCAGCATCTGGATTACTGCACGCTGATTGGCTTTGGTATTGGCGATATTGCCGTCCGGCAAACCCAAGTTTTCCCGTACCGATACGCCTAGGATACGGGCCGCATCGGCTGCCTCCATCATACGCCCCTCAGGTGTACCACGCGAGCCCAGTTCACCTTTGGTGAAGTCGACAATGCCTACCTTGTAGCCTTGTCGCACCAATTTTGCTACGGTACCGCCTGCACACAACTCTACATCGTCGGGGTGTGCGGCGAGAGCAAGTACGTCAAGCGGTTCCATGGCTATGCAGTCTCAACGCAATCATGTGGCGACGAAATTTACGAGGCGACCCGGCACATAGATTTCCTTCCGAATCGTCTTTCCATCCAAGAAGCGGGCGACATTTTCTTGATCCTTGGCGGCTTCCAAAATGGTTTCCTTGGATGCATCAGCAGCAACTTGGATGGTGCCGCGTACCTTCCCCATGACCTGCACGGCGATCTTTATGGTGTCTTCCTTAAGATAACGCTCTTCATAGCTCGGCCACGGGATATAGGCAAGGCTCTCGGTGTGCCCCAAACGCGCCCACAACTCCTCAGCCATGTGCGGTGCAAGCGGCGACAACAATAAGACAAACGGCTCGGCCAATGTTCGCGGCACGGCCTTTAACTTGTTTACGACGTTCATCATCTCGATCAACGCAGCGATGGCCGTATTATAGCTCATCCGCTCCATATCATCGGTGACGCGTTTGATTGTCTTGTGCAACAACTTCAATTGCGATTCATTCGGATCGACGTCTACGACCTGTAAGCTTCCTTCATCACCAACGAAATTGCGCCATGTACGACGCAAGAAGCGGTTGACCCCCACAATGTCGCGCGTATTCCAAGGCTTTGAAGCGTCAAGCGGCCCCATGTACATCTCGTACAACCGCAGCGTGTCGCAGCCGTATGTTTCGCAGATGTCGTCGGGATTGACAGCGTTTTTCAGGCTCTTCCCCATCTTGCCGTACTCCTGTGTCACCGGCTCTCCTTTGTAGGAGAATTGTCGCCCGGGTTGATCTTGGACCTCAGTGGCAGGATTGCCGTCTTGGTCGACCACATCATCGGCAGGTACGGCGATGCCGCGCGCGTCACGGTAGGCGTACGCTTGGATATAGCCTTGGTTGAACAAGCGTCCGAATGGCTCGACCGTGCTCACATGGCCAAGGTCAAACAAGACTTTGTGCCAAAAGCGTGCGTAGAGCAAGTGCAGCACGGCATGCTCCGCACCACCGACATACAAGTCGACTCCGTTTTTACCCATCCAATACGATTCGCGACTCGAATCAGCAAAGCTAGCGTCGTTCTTATTGTCGATGTAGCGCAGATAGTACCAGCATGACCCCGCCCACTGTGGCATCGTGTTTAATTCGCGGCGATAGCGTACTCCGTTAATCTCGACGAAGCGCCAACTTTCCGGAGCACGACTTAAGGGTGGACGAGGTTCTGCATCAGGATCATCGATAGCCTCGGGCTTAAAGTCGTCCATCTCAGGCAATGTAACTGGCAACTCAGCATCATCGACGGCGACAACACGACCATCGGGTGCATGCAACACCGGGAACGGCTCACCCCAATAGCGCTGACGACTAAAGAGCCAATCGCGCAATTTATAGTTGATGGTACCTTGGCCAACGCCGTTGTCCTCCAACCACGCGATGATCTTTTTCTTAGCATCGGCTATGCCTAAGCCATTCAAGAAATCGCTATTGATGGCAGGGCCTTGGCCCGTAAATGCTTTGCCATCGAACCCTTCCGAGGGTTGTACGGTGCGAATGATCGGCAAGTCGAAGGCTTCGGCGAACGCCCAGTCACGCTCATCTTGGCCCGGCACAGCCATAATTGCACCGGTACCGTATCCCATCAGCACATAGTCTGCGATCCAAACAGGGATTTTTGCGCCGTTGACAGGATTGATCGCATAAGCACCTGTCCACACACCTGTTTTCTCCTTCGAGTCAGCCATGCGGTCGCGGTCTGTGCGGCTCTCCACCCAGCGCTGGTATTCCGCAACGGCATTTTTCTGCGACGCAGTGGTAATCTTGGCGACAAGTTCGTGCTCGGGAGCCAAGACCATATAGGTGGCTCCGAACACCGTGTCAGGTCGGGTTGTGAACACACGGATGCTATCATCAAACCCATCGAGCGCAAAGTCGATGTGCGCCCCCTTGCTCCGCCCAATCCAGTTGCGCTGCATCAGCTTGATGGGTTCGGGCCAGTCGACCACATCCAGATCTGAAAGCAAGCGCTCGGCATACGACGTAATTCGTAACATCCATTGCTTGAGCGGTCGTTTGAACACCGGGTAATTGCCGCGCTCGCTCCGCCCTTCGTTGGTCACCTCCTCGTTCGCTAATACCGTCCCTAAGCCGGGACACCAGTTTACAGGCACCTCGGCTAAATAGGCAAGGCGGAATTCAGCCAAAATGTCCTCTTGCGCTTTCGGTGACAATTCCGCCCATGCTGAACCATTGGGGGTAGCACGCTCCCCGGTTTCAAACTGCGCAATCAAGTCAGCAATCGGACGTGCTTTCCCGGTTGCGCCATCGACATAACTGTTGAAGAGTTGCAGAAAGATCCATTGGGTCCAGCGATAGTAATCCTCATCCGTAGTCGACAACTTGCGGTCCCAGTCGTAGCTCAAACCCAAGCGTTTGAGTTGCCGCAGCATGTTCTCAATGTTCTTCTCAGTAGTAATACGGGGGTGTACGCCGTGTTCAACTGCAAACTGCTCAGCAGGCAGTCCAAACGCATCGAAGCCCATCGGGTGCAATACGTTAAATCCACGCATCCGCTTATATCGCGCCACAATGTCGGTTGCAATGTAGCCCAAAGGATGCCCTACATGCAGTCCAACACCGCTCGGGTATGGAAACATGTCGAGCACATAATATTTAGGCTTGCTGGTATCGACATCATCTGGTGTGCGGAATGTTTTCTCGGCTGCCCAGTGGGCTTGCCAGCGCGATTCGATTTCCTGAAACGGATAGGCCATAGCGGTGTGGCGAGAAGTGGCTGCACGATTGCAGCAACGTTACTTACGAGTTTGATATCCATAGAAACTACGGATCATTCAAACATGCGTGCTTGCAGAAAAGAGGAAATTCGATATGCCGAATATCCCCTTACCGTTCTCGCATCTCGCTGATCGTCATCTCACAAAAGTATCACGACAATAACAAAGCTTACACGCCCACCTCACTTTTATCGTAAAACCAAATATTGTTGTAACGAAAAATCACAGGTTGCCCACTGAGGCTGCAAATTCGCGTTCGGCAGCGGGCGGAACTCCACTCACGAATCTGCTAGTTGCTCCTCTACCTTCCTCAGCAAACAACCAATATCATGAGCATCACAATTGCCCATCCTATTCGCCGAGTACTTACCCTTGTCCTATTCGCTGGCCTCTTTCTTTCAGCATGCGACAGCGATGATGATGGTATCATCGGAGGCACCAATGACGATCTGACGACTTTTACTGTTGAAATTACGAATGTACAAGATGTGGAGCAGGGCGCTCCCTTCGCCATTACTAAGAGCGGCGCATTCAACACCCCTGTCGGTGCTTCTGCTCCTGCTCCAATCTTCCCTGGGGATGCCTACGAGATCACGTTTTCGGCTGCTCCAGCTATCACACCCGGCTCCGGGGCTCGTTTCTCGTTCGTAACCATGTTTATTCAATCCAATGACCTGTTCTATGCCTTCCCACCTCAGGGACTAGAATTGTATGACGCCAACGGGACTCCACGCACGGGTGACGTTACGAATGAACTTCGCCTTTACGATGCAGGTACTGAAATAAACGAGCAGCCTGGCACCGGGGTGAACCAGGCGCCCCGTCAAAGTGGTGCTGATATAGGTACGATCGAAAATGGTATCGTCCGCCTCATCCCCGACGGCACGGTGGGCGTAGCAGGCTTTAGCTACCCAAACACCGCCGACGTCGTACGCACCACGCTCTCTCACGATGGTGGTACGACGTTCACCTTCCGCATTGAGAATGTATCGAATGGCAACACACTCGCCACGCCAAACGGCAGCGTTGCAGTTCCGCTCTCACCAGGTGCTTGGGCACTCCACACCGATGCAGCTACGTTCTATGAAGTAAACGCACCAGCAAGCGCAGGTCTCGAAGACATCGCCGAGGATGGCATGCCGACCGTCCTTGCTGATGCACTCAGTGCCATCGAAGGAATTACCGTCCCACTGTCACCTGGTGCCTATGCTGTGCACAGCAATTCCGTACAGCTTTACAATATCGGTCAACCTGCCAGTGCTGGTATCGAAGCGATTGCTGAAGACGGAAACCCCGGAACCCTCGTTGCTGATGTGACAGGAATTGACGGTGTACGCTCCGTGGCCGTCTTTAACACACCAGATGGTGCAGGAGCTCCCGGTCCCATTGGCCCAAGCGGAAGCTACAGCTTCACCTTCGAGGCAGAACCTGGTGACCGTCTCTCGCTCGCAACAATGTACATTCAGTCCAATGACCTCTACTATGGCTTCGACCCTGCTGGACTTGCTTTATGGAATACCAACGGCACCCCAATCAGTGGTGATATTACCAGCGAGGTTCGGCTATTCGACGCAGGTACAGAAGTAGATGAAGAGCCAGGCATCGGCCTTAATCAAGCCATCCGCCAAGCTGGCCCAAACACAGGAGGTAATGAGAACGGCTCCGTTGTACAAGTGAACGGCGCAATTGATGGTTACACCTACCCTGCTGCTAGTGAGATCATCCGCATTACGATCACAGCGACCAACTAAGCGTTGCAACTCACAACGCCAAACGCCCTGCCAGTCTTAAAAACTAGCAGGGCGTTTTTTTACGTAGATTTGTTCCTGTTATTGAGACTATTGCCATGGCCTTATCCCAGATTTCTAAAGGCTAGTTCCCCTTTTTGGACGTACGGCACCGCACTGTTGGCTTGGTATCCTCTCTTGCAAACGAGCCCATGAACCATCCCACAAATGTTGAGGGCGATCTTGGCTTCTACACGGTGCATCAACCTCGAGTGGTGCTCATCGAAAAGGCTTGTAGTATAGATTGGAACACGGCCTTGCTTTTTGGGGTAACGCGGCGCACGTCAATGCGACCAACACATAAAAACGCCATGCCTGACCTGAAGCAC
>CAYYHN010000021.1:0-13008 GCA_964471245.1 uncultured Rhodothermaceae bacterium
CGATTTTAATGTGACGGTTCGACCATAAACCAGAACAAACACCTATGGACTTTAACGAACGCAGCGCGTACCCCCACCCAGATGACTTCAAGGTGATGCGCCCTGAATACCTCGAACTTGAGGACGGCTACTTTCAAGCATCTATCATTATTACACCGTTCAAGGTTCAAGGGCGCAGCACAACGAAGCCAGGTGCTCGCCGAGCAGCCTTGTACGAAGCTGCAAAAACGTATCGAACCTACCACCCTTCATTCCGCGTAAACAGCCCCTTTCCTGACGAGTTTACCGATAGTGAAGGCATCACATGGAAACGAACTTCGCCGATGCAACGCACCAAGCTTGGCGATTACATTTTCATTGATGAAGATGGCGAAGACGATTACGCAGATATAGAGCAGATGCTGATGTGGGACGTACGGCCTACCGACTAGGTTTGTCACATGTTTTTTAGTCTAAAAGGCATGGTTGCTATGTAGCCATGCTTTTTTTGTGCATACTCTGATTCTAGCCACATACCCATTTCTGTCGCACTGATATACTTTAATCGAGAGTACTCAGGTTTTAGTGTGTCGCTCGCTGCTTTAGCAGCATCGTCATTGGTAAAAACACCAAATACCGCTGCTCCTGAACCAGAGAGTGCGGCATAATCTGCGCCAAGCTCAACAAGTCTTCGTTTCAACGACGCAAGATTAGGAAATGCAGGAAAAATACTTTCCTCGAAATCATTGAACAGTTTTCGCCCCCACAGTGCTAGGTCTTGCGTCATCAATATGGAGGCGATCGATTGCTCATGATCAGCGTGAGGACGAACACCACGATAAGCATCAGCAGTACTTATATGTACTTCTGGCACTACCACAACGAGGGCAAAGGAGAAACCAAATGTCGTTTCACGTTGCGGATGCCGTAGCGTATGCAAGATCTCCCCGCGTCCGGTGCCGATTGCAACCTTGTCACCTAAGAAAAACGCAACATCAGAGCCCAAGTCTGCAGCTAGCTTGTGTAAATCGGCATGTGGTAATTCTAATTCCCACAAATCATTAATAAGGCATAACGTCGTTGCGGCATCACTGGACCCACTCCCCAAGCCTGCCCCATATGGCAGCTTTTTTTCGAGATGAAGTGATGTTGGAAGCGAACATCCAACATGAGATTCAAGCGCAACTAAGGCACGCATGCACAAGTTACGCGCATCTGTAGGCAATTGGGGGTCTGAGCATGTCATCGACGTTGTATCCGCGCGTCGACCACGAACGATGTCATACCACGGAATAGCCATAAACGCTGTTTCAAGATCATGATACCCATCAGATCGCTTGCGTAAAATGCGAAGCCCAAGGTTAATCTTTGCTGGAGCGCGTCGCTCAATCATATTGATGGATCATTATTTGAAGAGCAAAGACATCGTATCAAGATGCGAGGCGAATAAATAATAAGGTTCCAAACCAATTGAAGGCTGCGCGTTCGCATTAATGCAAAGATGCTATGCTTGAAGACAAGATATGTTTTCGTGGTCTTCGATTGCGCGCGCACTTCGGAACTCGTATGTTTCGACACGTTTCTACTATCCACCTCGGCCAATTCTATACGCCTATTCCTCAGCGATACGACGCGGATTCCACGGGCACTGACCTACCTCGTCATGCACAAAGGCATTAGTTCCTCTGGCGTATTGGCCCCGGCTTCTCTTTGCTGTCTTCGTCTGGCCTTCGTACGTGGCTAATCGATAGATTGTGTGATCCGTTTCACCTGCTGATTCAAAAATCTAGTGTGATCGACGCGCGCCGTGACTGCAAAATTGACTCAAAGGCAACTACTACCCTCATTTAGAGCAACCCGCTGGCTGGTTTTGTCGCTACTTTTTGCTTGGTTGCTGTTTAGTTCACCTAATGTACACGCCCAAGAGTTGCAACGTTCATTGGGGACGTCTTCCGGTATCACGGCGAATCCACTTTTGGAAATGCGGCAGCAGTTTAGTGCATCAGCACTAGACGTAACAACATTGCCCCTCGAGGGTGCTGTTGACCCGTCGCAATACCGCGTAGGTCCAGGAGATACCTTTGGCATTACCCTCGGTTCAGCTGAAGCGGGTCTGCTTCCATTGGTAGTTACAGCAGACGGCATGGTTCTTATTCCGGGGAATGAACCGATCAGCGTTGCGGATGCGTTGTTACAGGATGCTAAGCTGTTGATCTTGGCTGCCCTCCAAGACCAATACCAAAACGTCGCTGTAAACGTTGCACTCTTGCAACCGCGTAGATTTTACGTGCATGTAGTAGGGTCTGTATCTGTTCCTGGTCGCTACCCTGCTTCGGCAGTTACCCGTGTAAGTGACGTTTTAGAACTAGCCTACGCTGACACCTCTCGCATTGCTGTCACAAACCTGGCCTATCGTCCGGCCTTACGTAATGTAGAAATCCGTCGTTCGACGGGTGCATCTATCCCTGCTGATATAGCACGGTACCTATCCACTGGCGATACGAATTTTAATCCATATCTATATGATGGTGATGTGGTATTTGTCCCGGCGTACGACCCAGCACTAGGCTCAGTGTATGTCGATGGCGCCGTTGCTTTTCCTGGCTCCTATGATTTACGCCCTGAGGACACGGTGGCAGATCTAATCGCTCTTGCAACAGGTGTTACCGCCCCCCCTCTTCTCCCGGTTCGCCTCACACGCATGCAAATAGATGGAACTGCTACGACGATCGTCCTATCTATGGAAGAGGCACGGGCTACTGAACTCCAGGCCAACGATCATATAGCTATCGTTCAGCGTCAACCTAGTTTGGGGCATGTTACGGTTCGTGGCCAAGTACAATATCCGGGTACTTTCCCTATTGTCCGTGGTGAAACCACACTCAATGATATCCTACAAATGGCTGGCGGCGTTTTAGACAATGCAATGATGCAAGCTGCCTATATCGAACGCATGCCGGGTACAACAGATGCTTTACGCTTATTGCCTCCTGCCGAGCGTACCGGCACTTCAATGGAGTCTAGCTTGCTTGCTGCCATCGACACCTTGGCAACATTTCGGCAAATTCGCCTAGCCAACCTAGACTTCTTCAGTCGAACATATTTACTACAGGAAGTTCTTGCACATAACCGCGTAGCTGTCAATCTCTGGGAAGCACAAGCACCTAACGCGCCTGCTGTGTACATGCAAAATGAAGACCTCATTGTTATTCCGCGTGATACACGAAGTGTGATGGTTGTAGGCCAAATACATATGCCCGGGTTTCAGCCATGGCATAGGGATCACACTGTAGCGACTTATGTGGAGGCCGCAGGCGGCTTAAGTGAAGCTTCAGGTTCAATTTATGTGATAAAGGCAGGCACAAAAGCCCTCATACCAGCGGTAGAAGCCAAGGTCGAATCAGGCGATATCATATTCATTGATCGTATTGAAGATGCTGCCGATAGTGCATCATTGGAGCGCTTAACGCTTGAATATGAACGCCTACGTGTTGAAACCGATCGGATACGTACAGAGGACCGCTTTCGAAGAACGCAATTGGTACTCCAAGCATTGGGTACCGTTGCCTCATCTATTGCGCTCATCTTGAGCATCTCCAACCAATAATTTACACGCCGTTCGCACCAAGCATCTTTTTCTTGCCTTCCTATGCAAGACGATTCCTCCCAACCGATTACGTCCAACGTCGAGGCTGCACAGCCCACCGAAGAAGTTAGCTTCGAAGACGCCCTCTGGAATACAGCGGGTGCACTTTTACGTTGGCGTCGTTTCATTGCCTTTACGACTGGGCTAGTGGCCATTGCCGCCGTCATCATCAGCCTTATACTACCCGAATGGTATAAATCATCGACACGGCTATTGCTCCCAGAAGGAGGTGGAAGCAGTCTAGCCTCCGCTGTTCTCGGGGACCTTGGATCGGTTGCCTCTTCGTTCCTTGGAGGCAACGTGGGAGGCTATACGCGCTACCTTGCGCTCTTGTATAGTCGCACGTTCTACGAGTCGATCGTTGATGAATTTGATCTTATACGTGTCTACGAATTGGAAGAAGCCGAATTTCCTCGTACAGCAGCCATAGAGTTGCTTGCGGAGAACCTCGTATACGCCGTTGATGAAGAGTATGAGTTCTTAGCGATAACAGCTTTTGATCAAAATCCTCAGCGTGCCGCTGACATCGCGAACTATGCTGTGGCGGAACTGAATCGCCGGCATAGCCTCATGACTTCAGAGACAGCGCGTAACTATCGTATTTATGTAGAAGAGCGGTATGCAGCCTCCGAAGCTTCGCGCGACTCGTTGCTCAACGCTTTGCAGGGCTTTCAGGCAGAATATGGTGTATATGATTTGCCTATTCAAACTGAAGTCTTTTTCAGCCAAGTGGCAACACTTCGCGCCGGAGTCATACAGGCTGAGATTCAATATGAAGCTATGCGTGCTCAACTGGGTGACAATAACGCGCAAGTACAAGCCTTGGCAAATACTGTTCGGGCTGCCCAAAGTAAGTATAACAATGCCTTAGCTGGACGTGAACGTGTGATGCCGGTCCCACAGGATACCATTCCGCAGGTGTTTCGTGCTTATGCAGAAATTACCATGGAGCGGCTCATTCAAGAGAAAATCCTTGAATTGGTCGCTCCATTACGTGAACAAGCGCGTTTTGAAGAATTGAAACAAGTTGAAGCCGTCCAAGTCGTCGATCCAGCTATCGTACCCGATAAAAAAGCACGCCCACAACGTGCCATTATCTGTATCGTAGCGACCATATCCGGCTTCATCCTAGCAGTACTGTTCGCATTAGTACTCGACTGGTGGAAGCGCAACGCTGCATATGTGACCCAACGATTACAACAAGCCACATTGGGCACTTAGATCACTGCACGACCCGACCGGATGGCACAAACCACGGATCCACAAATGCCTCGATGGCTTACCCCTGCTGTTGTTTACCAATGGGGTGTGCGAGGGCTGTGGGCAGCTTTCTGCATGGCTTTGTTCATGCTCGGCTGGATCCTCTGGTCGGGCAATATCTTGCTACTTGCTTTTTTTCCAGTAGCACTGATTGTAGCATCGGTGGGGCTATTCATGGCAAGTCGCCCCGAATGGAATCTGCCTATTCTTATCGTTGGATTCGGCTTAATAACGGACCGCGTAGACGGCATCCAACTCCTCGAGGCGCTTTATGGCATTTACTATCTCGCCTTTTTAGGACTATGGTTTCTCTACCATGTAGGCCGAGGAAAACCACTCGTCGATACCCGAGAAGGTGTGGTGTTGCTGGTGTTTATTTTGGGTGCGTCAGCATCCATTTTCCTAACAATTCTGTTCGGTGGTTCCTTACGCAATTTCTTTAGTGAATGGATTGCGCTCCTCTTTTTGGCGTTGTTCTTCCCCGTATACCATTACTGCAAAGACAGTCCCCAAAAAGCACGCCGATTAGTCTTCGCAAGTTGCCTGCTCGGCTTGTTGATCGTTGTCCAAAACCTTATCAACTACCGGCGTTTACTTAACAGCGCAGAAGCCGCTTGGGAGATCGTAAAAGGACGTGTGGCAGCTGGCGACAATGAGCTGATGTTTGCCTCCATTATTCTGCTTACGCTGCTCGTGTTTGCAGAAACGTGGCGCAATCGAACCTTGTACCTTGGGCTATTTCTGACCTTTTTTGCTGGCCTCATCCTAACGCAAAGCCGTGGGTTTTGGGTAGGATTTTTAGTAGGCGCTCTAGCTCTTTTCTTCCTTCTTGAACGTCGCTACCAAGGTCGTTTCATTCTCATCGGATTCATCGGAATTACAGGCTTCGCTGGCGCTGGACTTCTGTTATTTCAAGATATATTTCTCCTTGTGCTAGGTGGCCTATTCGACCGCTTGATCTCGCTGGCAACAGCTTCACAAACGGATATATCACTCTTAAATCGCTTTTTCGAATCAGCTGTAGTCTGGGAATACATCACTGTAAATCCGATTCTGGGCTATGGCATGGGCGTCCCCTACGCTTTCTTTGACATCATCGACGACTTTACGATAAGTCGCACATTCATACATAACGGCTACCTATCCACGTGGTACAGATTTGGAGTTTGGGGTCTTGGACTAACGCTGTATCTATGGTTTGGTGCCATGTACCGTGGCTTTAAAGCATTTCACACCGCTGGTGGTAACCCATTCCTCCGTCAAGTAGCGTTAGGGATTGGGTGCGCATTGTTTGCTTTGTTGTTGCCTGCCAACACTTCCAATCCATTTTTCCCGAAGAACACGATGTTCGTGTTCGCCTTACTTGTTGGGTTAGTTTGCGGCATTGAGGCTTCTCTGAAAAAAGATGCTGCTCGTACACCAAGTACATCAAGCAATTGACCATGCATAAACGTCAAGTGGTCACCAACGCATTGATGGCTGGTCTGCAAGTACTTGTCAGTGGTGTTGCGCTGTTTGTCCTATATCGGTACTTCTTGAATACGATAGGTGCCGATTTATTTGGTGTTTGGTCTGTGGTGCTTGCGACCACTGCTGTTGGAGGCGTAGCAAAAGCTGGGCTGCATGGAAGCATGACGAAGTTTGTGGCCCAATACCGTGCACGGAACGATGATGCTCACGCCGCACGTATCGTTCAAACGGCAGCACTGACGATCATTGTGGTGGTTGGAGTTATTGCAGTAATTTTATCATTCATATTACCGTCTCTATTAGTATTCGTTATTAAGGAGCCACATCTCCATACACCAGCGCTTGAAATCTTACCGTATGCCTTACTCTCCTTTTGGCTAACAGCACTGAGCAGCATTTACCAATCATCGATAGACGGTATGCAACGAGTAGACTTACAGAATCTGCTCGTGATGTTGACCACTATCTTATACGTTGGACTCTGTTTTTACTTCGTACCACGCAATGGCTTGGTTGGACTAGCCCGCGCACAGGTAATCCAAAACATTGTACTTCTATTGCTTTCAATGGGTATGATGACGCGATTACTTACGCCCCTCCCTCCAATTCCGTTGCGATGGTCATGGTCCGCCCTGAAAGAAGTCTTTGTCTACAGCGTCAATTTTCAGCTCTTGTCCATCAGCCAGATGCTGTTTATGCCTATGACTAAAATGATTCTGGCACGCCTTGGAGGTGCTGGATCTGTGGCATTCTATGAGATGGCTAACAAGATGGCCTTTCAGATCCGCTCGCTCATTTCGATGGGGCATCAGGCATTGGTGCCGACTATTGCAGACCTGACTGAACGGGCACCCGAACAACTGCGTTTACTGTATGCGTCTTCTATGCAAACGATGGTTTTCTTCATCATTGCCTTGTTGCCGCCCTTGCTTTACTTGCTACCGACGATCTCGATCATTTGGATCGGATACTATGAGCCCGTATTTGTCCACTACGGCATTTTCTTGCTAACCGGATGGTTTTTGAATCTATTAGTCAATCCGGCGTACTTCAACAATATGGGAACTGGCCATTTGAAGTGGAATGTCATTGGCCACTTTGTCACTGGTGGTGCTAATTTGGGGCTAGGTATTTTACTGGGCTTACTTATGGGCCCCATAGGTGTGATTATTGGATTTGCAGTATCCATTCAACTAGGCACGCTCGCGACAACCGGCGCTTATCATCGTCATCACACCATACGAGCGCGCAGTATAATCCGGAAGGCGGACGTATGGTTCTTCTTTTCCGCATGCATGAGTGTAACCGTTGCATGGAGCGTACGACAATTGACGCAACCTCTATGGACCTTCCCATGGATTGATTTCCTTTGCCTGATTACAGTTGTACTCGTTATGCTCCCAGCATTTCTAAGACACCCCATGCTCCCAGTTTTGTACGAATGGCTAGCTAGCTTGAGACCTCGTCCGCGTCTCAATCCCTAAAATGGCGAAGATGCCCCATCGTCATATCATGCTTTTTGACCTGTATACTACAGGCCACCATGCCACGTATTTCTGGCAACTCGTACGTTATTGGGTTGAGCACGACTTGCACGGACAACTTAGCCTAGTAGTACCACCGTCCTACGAAACAGCCCATCCGAACCTACTTGCGTTTGTGCGCGCCCATAGCACAAACGGATTATCACTCCACATTCTAGCCGCACAGCCCAACTTAACAAATGGGCAAGGACTTCGAGCGCTGGTCTACAATGACTGGTTACATGGACGGATTGCCCAAGATTGGATCGAACGCCTACGGCCAACCCATGTTTTATTTCTCCTGATGGATCATGCTCAGTTCTCATTGGGCGCAAGCCTTCGATTCAACTTTCCTGTCCAACTAAGCGGCATACTTTTTCGGCCAACGTTGCACTATCCCTCACTTGGGATCCTGCCATCCAATTTTTCAGAAAAGCTTTGGCACCTACGCAAACAGTTCATCCTAAGGTTTGCCACACGAAACCCGCACTTGAAACATATTTTTTCGCTCGACCCATATGCTACTGACTCAATCCAGCAACTGAACCCAAAGCTTGAAGCAGTTAGTTTACCTGACGGCATTACACTGACATCTCCCAGTCTTTCTACCGATTCGCTACGGGAACGACTGGGAATTTTTCCAGATCGGTCCGTTGTCTTATTCTTTGGTGTCGTAAGCGAACGTAAAGGGATATATAAGTTATTCGAGAGCCTACAGCATCTCTCAAAAGCCCAACAGAAACGATTCTGTATTGTTATTGCAGGACGCGCCCCAGCCGAAGAAGAAAAGAGTACAGTGGAATTCTTTACTCGTGTGCAAGCACAAACCGATGTTCAGCTAATCTGGGACAACAGCTTCATACCCGACGAAGAAATCCAAGACTACTTTCGTGCTGCGGACCTTGCGCTTGTCTTGTACCAACACCATATCGGCTCGAGTCACATACTCATCCGTGCGGCAAGTACAGCTACACCTTCCTTAGGCTCTTCTTATGGTATAGTCGGTATTCATATCAAACGACACCGTCTTGGCCAAACGCTAGACGCATCTAACCCAAGAGCAATTGCTAATGCGCTTGCGGACTGGGTTGTACAAGGATCATTTGATTCATTCGATGCGGAAAAGGCGCATGCCTTTGCTCATGCAAACGACGTATCTCTATTCGCATCGACTTTATTTGATGCTTTTACATGATGTGCAACCTCGGGCACATCATAGTCATAACTGTTCGCGTTTTCTCATAGCATATTTTCAGCGCCTGCTTACCCGCCTCTTCGTTCTACATCATGCCTCACGTTAACCTCGCATCGCCTGCCTTACTTCTTGCCCCACACACGGTTTATCCCGCCCATAATGGCAGCGACATTCTTGTGGATCGCACGGCGCGCTATTTGTCAATGCACGTACCCTTTGTCGATGTGCTTACTTCCGAGGAGGTTCTGCGCTTTCAGGATGGTCGTATTTCACATCGAGAATTGCATGGTGGCCAGATGCGCAGCAAAGTGCTGGGTGCTATGCGTACAGTGGTGCTCAGAAGTCATTACTACAAGGAAAAATTTCTTACACCCAATTATAAACGGTTAGCACGGCGGTATTTGAGCAATGAGACCTATCAGTTAGTCCTTGCTAGCTACATCACGACAGCAGAATTGCTCTTAAAAGCCACAAAGGCGACGGCATCTCGTGTTGAAGTGGCGATGACGCACAATGACGAGTTTCGTTGGTTTCAGGATTTGTACGCGACGACAAAAAACCCACTGGGAAAGCTGGCTGCACGATCCTCTAAAAACTGGTTGCACCGGTTTTTACCGCGCTATGCGCAACGATTTGTGTATGCCCATGTGACGCAAACCGACCTTGATGGATTTGGGAAGGTTGTGCCCAATATGCTGAGCATTGTTATGCCGATCGGTGCCGATATTGAACCAGAACCTGCACCACCCATTCCTACCCACCAATCCCCGATCCGATTGTTGTTTGTGGGCTCGCTCAGTGTGCAGATGAATTTCGATGCCCTGCAATTTTTCAGCGTGAAATATTATCCGCGCTTGAAGGAAGCTTTTGGCGACAGCCTTGCCATCGACATTGCAGGGAGCAACCCGACAACAGCTGTTGAATCGCTCTGTGATGCACACGGGTGGTCGTTGCATCCCAACGTATCGGATGAAGCTTTGCAAGCGTTGTACGCACGTTCATTGTTCGCCTTGCTACCCTTCGGCTATGCGACGGGTGCAAAACTTAAGTTGCTGGGTGCACTTGGGCATGGGGTACCCGTCCTTGCCACGCGTAGTGTGCAAGCACAAGCCGATATGCTTGCGCCGCCGTCGTTCATGTCGGACGATGCTCAAGATTGGATCGACCATATTCACGCCGTGCACGCATCAGGGTTATCGCAAGCTCAACGGGCATCCATTCGTGCCCTCGCCATGACGTATTCGTGGCAAGCCTCCGTCCAGCATTTACTCGATGGCCTTCGCGCATTGGACTGAAGTTTGCTGGGATGACCAATGGCTGCACCAAAATCGCTTCGCGTGCGCCGTTGCCTTCACCAAACGCTGCTGTTCAATGTCGACGTGGACGCTGTATAAAGTTACTGCCGATGCCGATGTGCCTGCTCCGGCGGGATTCCATGTGCTTGACTGCAACGGCGTCCCCATTGGCCGTGTCGCTGGGGTGCTTGCCGGATTGGATGGAACAACACATATGTTGGTGGTTACGATTTTTCGATGGCAAGGTGATGCGAATTTTTTGGTTCCACTTGGTGGCTTTTTCTACGTAAACCAAGACAAAAAGCGCGTCGGCTTGCATGGATTTACACGCGACAGTCTGCTTGCACATGCATGGCCACTAGCCGAAGGTTTACCCCATGAGCAGGATGCGATAGCATTGCTTGATTCATTTCCGAACCCTAGGCCTCTTGTTCACGAACGATTGCATCTTGCTCATCTTGCCTTTAACGATGCATCGTATGGTATCACCATGCATTCGTTGCCCTCGTCGGGCAAAAATGCACCAACGTGGCAACCCTTACACAGCTTGAGTACCTCTCCTACTACAACTTCGATGTAGGCGTTGTAACACCAGTGCTTCGGCATGCGTACTTCGTCTGAGCCAACCAAAAATGCTCATTTGAAGTCCTAATTCTATTGCTGAAGACCCCCTTGATCATGCCACGTACGCGCTACGGTCTACTCGCCCTTCTCCTCCTTCTCGTTTTTCCTTACACCCAAACATACGCCCAGGTCATGCCCGAACGCGACGACCAAGCGTATGCTAACGAGCGCCACATGATTGAGACGGCGCTTGCTACCGTTGTCGCCGTTATTCAACGGATTGCCGTTCCAGAGGCCCCCGAGGACATGAATAACCAACTGCGGGGCATGGCGTCCAATCTGAACAACGCCACTGACAGCCTTTTCCCAGCAACGGCTGCCTTTCGCTCAGCTTCGCCCAACTTGTCGGATGACAACCTAGAAGCACTCGCCACGCTGCTCGAAACGCTCTTGGTTCAAGTCCGCGATCTCCGCGCCACCCTCGACCCTGAAGCCCAAACAGAAACGGATGACGCCTTTGTAGAGCTCGCCAATGGACTCGACGACGCACTCCGCATGACACGCCGGATGATGGCCCGTGACGCGGAATCCATGCCATCACGGGCTGACACCGTTGAAGAAATGGAGACCCGTTCCGAGCGCGAATGGCTTGAGCCGGGGCGCTACGAAAACGGACGGCGCGATGAAAACGCCGCCGAAGCAGCGGAACGGCGCAAAGATGAACACGAAAATGAGGACGACGACCATCGCACACGCTATGTGTATTCAGAACGCGACCGTGATCGTGATCGATACCGCCATCAGTCGTCCAACCGCTGGCGCATGGGCTTCGATGACTACTCAGATGTTGGCATGTGGGTTGGCGAGTTTTCGAATCGCTGGCCATATCAGGAAATGGCACTCTACCGTAGGTCACCTGCCATTCGCTACAACCGCGTGGAAGGCCTTGTACTGGGTATACAGCGCGCACCGCTGGCATGGGACAGTTGGGAGCGTGGACGTGTCTTCGGCCAAGTGGGCTATGCTTTTGGGCTTGATGAACTCCGCTATGAGATCGGGGCTGAAACCCGACTGGGCAATCGCTATCAGGCCAAGAATGACATCAAGTTTGGGGTGAGCTACAGCCAGAACACCAGCACCAACGACCTGTGGAAGTCGAGTTGGGCGGAGAATTCCTTAGCAGCCTTCTTCTTCAAAAACGACTTCTTCGACTACTACGAAACGGAAGGCTGGAACGTCTACAGCGTCGCGCGCCTCGGCAACTTCGTGCAGGCAAGTGCTGGGTATCGTTCCGAGGATTACCGCTCGCTCGACCGCAATACGTCGTGGTCACTGTTCGGGGGCGATGGCTTCCGGATCAACCCGAGCATTGATCGCCGCACCGAAGAAGCCACGATTAACGCCTTTGCGTTCGCCCTTGAAGGCGGGCGCGTCTACGGCCTCCACAGCTTGCCGCGTGGCATGGCGTTCCGCTTCGAGGCCGAACTCAGCGACGGACTTGACGACGACTATGACTACAACCGCTACCTCGCGGATGTGCGCTCATACATCCCCATCAGCCGCGATGGAAGCCTCAGCATCCGTCTACGTGCTGGCTTGGCTACAGGCGACGATGTCCCCTTCGTGAAGCAATTCACGCTCGGTGGGATCGGTTCGGTCCGCGCGTTTCCCCAGAACATCTTCGTTGGTACGCACATGCTGCTCGGTAACGTAGAGTACAGCATGTACGAAATCAGCATCTTTGACGACTGGCTCGACGATGTGCTCGTCTCAGGCTTCTTCGATGCAGGCTGGGTAGGACAGGACGGCTTCGACACATTCGACATGGACAACGTTATTCCCAGCGCTGGTATTGGTCTCGGCTTTGCCGATCGCACGGTTCGCCTAGAATTGGCGTGGCCGCTGCGCGAATTTGGTGGGCTTGACGACAAGCGCCCCACCTTGTGGCTGCGTATCAACCCACCCTTCTAGGGCTTAGCACCAAGCACACAAAAGGCGGAAGCGCAAAATAAGCGCCTCCGCCTTTTTATATTTCTACCGTTGATGTGGACTAGGCTTTTGCGTCCTCAACGAAGA
>CAYYHN010000021.1:13018-15656 GCA_964471245.1 uncultured Rhodothermaceae bacterium
CCTCCGAAGGTGGCGTTAACAAACTAACGACGACCAGCAACGTCACCGATACCAGCACACCGGGGATCACCACGTAGTCACTACTAGCGAAGTCGAAGGTGTCGTTGTCAATCTGGAGGGTAAAATCAAGCCCCAGACTGTTCATGATCACGAGTCCAATGATGGTGACCAAGCCTCCAGCCAAGCAGGCCACACCACCTTGCGCTGTGACGCGCTTCCAAAGGAATGCAGCAAGCAAGGCGGGCGTCAGGCTCGCCCCAACAAGCGAGTACGCATAGAGGGCCATCTCCAACACGGTTTGGAACTGGGTTAATAAGAGTATCCCAACGACCCCAAATAAGAGAATGCACAACCGCTGAACGCTAAGCTTCTGCTTATCTGAAGCCTCGGGGTTGACGAAGCGCTCGTAAATATCACGCGTAGCACTAGTCGACGGCACCAAGAGAAACGTGTTGCCGGTTGAAAGCACGATGGCGATGGCCGCTGCTAAGAGAAGCGCACCGCCCAACACGGGCAGGCCGTTTTTGGCAATGAATAGGATGATGGTCTCGGAAGCACCGCGTCCTAACATGTTGGTCTGCTCCATCAGCTCAGGAAATACTGCCCGACCGACGATCGCTGTGAGGGCCAAGACCGTCTCAATTAGGATGACGCCGCCCACCATGCCGATGACGGCTTTTTTGGCAGAAGGCGCATCTTTAGCTGAGAAGAACTTTTGATAGATGCTGCTCTCCCCCATCAAGAGTAAAAATGTAGGTAAGGCAACGCCAATGACCCAAAGCACGTTGTGCCCACCCATTGGGTCGGTATGGCCATCGGGTAGGTTGGCGATGACGGTTTCGATACCGCCATTGGCAAAAACCAAGTAAGGCAAGGCAAACAAGACCCCTAACGTGATGATGATGCCGTTGAGCATATCGACCGTGACGATCGACACCATGCCTGCGAAGGCGGTAAACGCGATGATGATGGCTGCGGTGATGTACATGCCCGTCTGCGCATCAATCGCCCCATCGGTGACGATACTCAGAATCCAGCCTCCGCCACGGAATTGGTAGGCAGCAATGGTGACGTAGGCGAGAATGATCGCTACGGTGCCGAGCATGCGCGCGTATTTGTTGTACCGTGTCTCCAGAATATCCGGTACGGTGTACTGCGCAATACGGCGTACGCGATAGGCGATGAGGTAGACGACAATCAGGCCAACCCACGCGCCGAAGGAAAACCACAGTTCAGCGATCCCCGTCCGGTAGGCCAATCCAGCGCCACCGAAGAGTGAGCCGGAGCCGATCCATGTACACACGAGGGTACCGACCAACATATACCACGACACACCACGTCCAGCTACCGCGAAGTCCTCCTGTGTCTTGATTTGACGGCTTTTATACACGCTGATTCCAATCAGGAACATCACGTACGCAACAATAACGACCGAGTAGATCATGAAGGCTTGCCTCTAATGTGCTGGGGAATGGTTGGTGGGCGGCGCGATTGCGCGACCTAATATAGCCGCATGTCCCACCTAGGGCAACGATCACAAAAAATACCGCGCTTCACTCAGGGAAAAGACACAAAGCGCTTCCAAGCGAGACGCATTACATGATAGCACCCCTCTATACCAATTCTTAGCATCGGACCTAGGCGAAATGGTGTATCTTTCTGCCTATTCGGGCTTTGTAGGCCCTTTTTCTTTACCGTGAAAGCATGTAGACATGGCTATACAAGACGCGCTCATCGGGCACGACACGCATGGTGTTCGTACCCATACGTGCGGCGAACTCCGCCCCGACGCCCTCGGCGAGACTGTCATTCTAAAAGGCTGGGTGGACACCCGTCGTGACCTCGGCGGCGTAATTTTCATTGACCTCCGCGACCGTTTTGGCCTGACACAGGTCGTGTTTGAACCGCATTACGATGCTGAAGCGCATGGCTTAGCTGAAAGCCTCCGCAATGAGTACGTGATCTCGGTTCGCGGTGTCGTACGAGCCCGCTCTGAGGACACCATCAACAGCAAGTTGCCAACTGGCGAGATTGAGGTATTCGTCAATGAGCTGATCGTGCTAAACGCTGCTGAGGCATTGCCATTCAATGTGTCCTCGCACGAGGAAAAACGCGTACTCGCCAACGAGGAACTGCGTCTGCAATACCGCTACCTTGACATGCGCCGCCCGGAATTGCAGCGCAACCTCCATTTGCGCCACCAATTCTATCAGCTTACTCGCCGCCATTTCGACGCCAATGCCTTTGTGGAAGTCGAAACGCCGGTGCTGATGAAGTCGACGCCGGAAGGTGCGCGTGACTACCTCGTACCCAGCCGATTGTACGAAGGAAAATTCTACGCGCTGCCCCAATCGCCGCAGACGTACAAGCAAATCCTGATGGTGGCAGGCCTCGACCGCTACTTCCAGATTACTAAGTGTTTCCGCGACGAAGACCTCCGCGCCGACCGTCAGCCAGAGTTTACGCAAGTCGACGTCGAGATGACGTTTGCGACCGAAGATCAGATTTATTCGTTGATTGAAGAGCTGATGGCCAACGTCTGGCGCGAAGTTAAAGGCGTCGAGTTGGAGCGGCCGTTTATGCGCATGCCCTATGCGGATGCCATCAAGACCTACGGCTCCGACAAGCCGGACTTGCG
>CAYYHN010000022.1:0-15508 GCA_964471245.1 uncultured Rhodothermaceae bacterium
CCCGAAGACCTTTTTCCTTGAGGATCGTTCGGAATTCACGGTCGAGGTCGTCGTATTGGCGTTGGCCGAGGCGGTTGAACCAGTGGTAGATGGCGCCATCGCGGACGACATGCTCATGGGCGTAGCGGTAGTACCATATGAGGCAGAGCACCACCATACCCACGGTGAATTCGGCCGCCAGCCAGCCCATGTAGGCAATCAGCACGAGTGAACTCACGATGCCGAAGATCTGCATCCACGGGTACCACGGCGAGCGGAAGCCAGGATCGTACGACAGGATGCGGCTCTCGCGCATCACGATCACGGCGAAGTTGACCAGCATGAAGATGAACAACTGGAACGCCGAAGCGAGCTTCGCAATGCCTTCTTCGTCGAACACGATGATGAAGAAGATCATCAGTGCACCCGTAGCCAAGATGGCTGGCGTCGGCGTTTGGAACCGGCCGAGTTTGGCAAACGTGTCGGGCAGCAGGCGGTCGCGTGCCATAGCCAGCGGGTAGCGCGACGCTGAAAGGACGCCTGCATTGCCAGTCGAAGCGAAGGCAGCTAAGGCGGCTGCGACGATGAGGATCATGCCAAAAGGGCCGGGCAGGCCTACCGTGAACAACCTTGTCACAGTCGCAACGGGCGTCAGGTCCGAGTGGAAGGCTTCTGCATCGAGGAGGGCAACCATGATGAATACGCCGACCACGTAGAAGACCGTCGTTGAGGCGAGCGAGAGCATCATCGCCAAGGGAATGTTACGGTCGGGGTTTTTGACTTCCTCGGCCACACTCGCCACCTTCGTGAGGCCCGCATACGACACAAAGACAAACCCGATGGTCGAGAGGAACCCGTTAATTCCATTGGGTAGAAACGGTACGAAATGGTCGCGCAGTTCACTCGATGGTACGTTGGTGCTTACCTCAAATAGCCCAATCGCGACGAAGTACGCCAGCGCCGTGAGCAAAATGATTACGAGCAGTCGCTGCAAGCCGCTCGTCTCCTTTGCGCCAACGATGTTGATCGCCATGAACGCCACCGTCAGCGCTACTGCAACGGGTTTGATGGGCAACTCGATGAAAAACGCTGCATATGCCCCGATGCCCACCAGCGCAAATGCCGTTTTCAGTGTCAGTGCGAGGTACGTGCCCAGTCCGCCGATGGTGCCGAACATCGGGCCGAGGCTGCGGTCAAGGAAGTAGTACGTCCCGCCTGCACGAGGTAAGGCCGTACTCAATTCCGCCTTGCTGAACATCGCAGGCAAAATGAGCACGCCCGCAAATAGGTAGGCTACAATGACTGCTGGACCACCTTTAGCTGCCGCTAGCCCTGGCAACAAGAAAAACCCCGAGCTAAACATCGCCCCGGTCGCAATGGCATAAACATCAAACAGGCCAAGTTCTTTTTTGAGGCGACCGGACTTTGGGGCGTTGGGCATGCAGGGGCTCAATAGAGGTTGTTCGAGGAGCAGCGAGCCTACGGTGAGGCGTCATTGCGAAAAGCTATGCTAGAACTAGAGAAAAAAACGCCCACAAGCAAGTGCTTGCAGGCGTTGAGGTGCATGCTTGGGTAAAAGTCTTGGTTCAATCTTAGGCGTTTACAAGCGCAAGGGGGCCACACCAAGGGGCACGTTGTATTGCTCGCACCAGATCCAGACTTCGTTGTAGGCGCGCACGTCGATGCTATCTGGGAGCAGGTACGTTTGTTGGCCGGTATTGCTGGCGAGCGGTGTGAAAAGCGTTGAGCTGTCGTAGCCGTCGTTACCCAAGGCCAATTTGGGATCAGGAGCACCGTCGAAGACAAAATCATCCCCAAGTACAAGGACGTAGCCTTCATCGGTTTGCTGAATGGTTGCGTGGCCACGCGCTTCGTGTCCGCTTTTACCCGTGAACGTTCCCGTTCCAAGTGATGTGGTTTCAGCAACGGTTGGGGCTGCTTCGGCCATCTCTTGAGCTAGGGTAGTTGGTGCTGTGATAGACAGCATGATGAGCAAGGCAAACACGGCGGAAAGGCCTGAAAAGAGGGTACGCATGGTTCGAGTTCGTCGTTAACGTGGGCAGGTCCGGTCATGCTTGAGCGTACCCGCGAATGATATGTACACTCGATGAGAGGCCGATAAGACGAATTCGTTACAACAAGTTTTGTGTGATGGTGCTTTGCTTGGGGTTTCTATACCAGACTTGAGTCTGCCGTGAGCGCTTCGCGCAAGTTTTCGCGGACCTGCATCAGGGCGAACCCGAGCAAGTTAAGCCCGCGCCATTGCTCCGGGTTCGTAGCCCGATCATCATCACGGGCTAACCCAATGCCCCAGATCCGATCTACAGGGCTTGCCTCAACGAGGATGCGGTTTTTCGTATTCAGAAGAAACGTGCCTAAAGACGCATTCTGGCTAAACTTTGCATAGTTACCACGGACCACGATGTCAAAGCGCTGTGCCTGCCATGATGCCTCGTCGAAGCCGCGTACTTGACGTCGTAGCTTTTTCGCCGCATTGGGATGTGAGGTGTGGAGGATAGCTTCACGTGTTTGGTTATCTTCAAATAGGCGTGCCTTCTCGGCCATCATAAAATGTTCTGCCGTCGGATAGGTCAAGCCATCAATCGAAAAGGAGGCGAGAAACCATTGACTGAAGCAGGAGGCACCGATAGATCCGTCTTTGGTTGGCTGATGTCCCCAGAAGAAGCAGTATTTCACGCGTTGCTTCTGTTTCACGTGCTGCAGCAGTGCGTCAAGGTCGGAGATCATGATCGGAAGTAGTGGTTATGTCAGGAACTGGGGCAGAATAGATTTACTTTCCTTCGAATTTGGGCTTTCATAATTGGGAATTCCCTCTACGCCAGCGCACTTTCCCGCCCAGAATCCCGCACGAAGAGGCAGGTGGCATTGGTGGCCGTAACCATGCGGTGCATGAACGCGAAGTTGGGGTTGGGCTCGATGCCGAACAGGTTAAGGTCGGCTTGTGGGGCTTGGGCGAGGTAGTCACGGAAGCTGCCTTGCCCGACGACGACATCGGTGCCGGGGAGGCGAGCGAGGTCCATCAGTCGGTGCATGAACTGCTGGGCATTGCCGACCTCGTCGGGGTTGCTGACGACGGTGATGAGCCGCAGGTCGGCGTCCCAGTTGCGCTTGAGCTTGTAGGCGGTCAGGATGGAGAGGTCGAGGTTGCCGATGTCCCACGAGAGCCGCCAGTCGGGGCTTCGATCGCGGATCCAGACGTTGATGGTGCGGCGCTGCCCGAGGCCAGCTACGGGGTGCGGTGCGTAGATGAGCGAGCCGAGCTTTTGGTGTGCGGCCTCGCTGAGCACGCGGCGGTAAGCATCTTCCTGCTCGGCTGTTTGCGGCAACGGGAGGAAGATGATGTTGGGCCGAAAGAACACACCTTGTAGCACTTGGATGGCCGTCACAACGCTTTGGTCGATGGCACCGTTCTGGACAATCGTCGAGGTGGCAAAGACGCCGCGTTGCCTAAAGTCGCCGGAGAGGCTGAGGAGGCGGTCGGCGAGGTCCGGCGTGGTGCCGTGGTCGAGGCCGAGCAGCTTAACAGAGCCCTTCGGGTGTGTGATGTTCTGGATGATGTTGAAGCTGCCACGCAACGCATGTGCATCCTCGACGGGCACCAGCAGGTTGGGCTTCCACGCGCGCTCCTGCATCGACGGCATGTCGGTCACCTTCTTCGCAGCCCACTCCGAGAGCGAGACGAAGAGGCCGCTGCGCACGTCCTCGAACGGGGCGTCTAGCTTGCGCCGCGTCAGCACGCCATAGAACGCCACCACCACGCCCACCGACACGAGGCTGACGACGGGATTGATGATGAACATCGCCAGCACAGATCCTGCGAGGCCGATAGCCGGGACGAGCCAGTGCACGCGCAGCAGCGGCCGAAAGCTGACGAGGTCGAGGCTCTGCTCGATCAGCACGACGACGTTGAGCATCGCGTAGGTGATCAGGAAGAACATGGTGATGAGCGGCGCGATGGCGTTCAGGTCGCGCACCAGCAGCGTCAGGAAGACGATGATGCCCGTGATGAGCATGGCGTTGCGCGGTTCGCCCCGGTCCGTCAGGTGCCCTAGCCAGCCGCCGCGTGGGACGATGCCGTGCTGTCCCATCGCTTGTAAGATGCGTGCCGCGCCCACCATCGACGCCAATGCCGACGAGAACGTCGCGCCGAACAGCCCCGCAATCACTGCGGGCCCCCAATACGCCTTGTCGATCATTACGTAGTAGTTCTCAACGAGCTCCTCGGGGCTAGCCGAGCGGACGAGCCAGTAGCCGAGCAGCAGGTAGATGACCAAGCTCACTGCGATGGCCGCCATCGTACCAATCGGGATGCTGCGGCGGGGGTCTTTGAGGTCGCCCGACATGTTGGCCCCGGCCATGATGCCCGTCGCGGCCGGGAAGAAGACGGCGAAGACCATCCAGAAGTCGGTCCCCGAGAAGCCATTCTCCGGCGAGCCACGAAACGAACCCCAGAGCCCAACGCCCGTCAGTTCGTATTGCATCGACCCGTTGAACGCCGCCAGCGCGACCGACACCAGCGACGCCGCGATCACGGCCATGATGAGGTATTGCGTTTTGATGGCGAGGTCGGCGCTTTTGTAGGCGATGGCGTAGAGCGTCAGGAACACGCCCATGTCGACGAGAAATGCCGGGTGCTCTGGGAAGACGAGGAGCCAGCCTTCGCGGAAGCCAAAGATGTACAACGTGATCGCCAGCGCCTGCGACAGGTAGCGTGGAATGCCGAGGCTCCCGCCGACCTCCAATCCCAGCGACTGCGAGATAATCGCATACGCCCCGCCTGCGCCGATGCGGATGTTCGTCGTGATGGACGACATCGCGAGGCCGGTACAAATGGTGATGCCGAAGGCCAGCAGAATCACCAAAAAGCCGCCGAGTAGCCCGGCGTTGCCCATCACCCAGCCTTCGCGCAGGTACATGATGACGCCGAGGATGGTCAGCAGCGTCGGCGTGAAGACACCGCCGAAGGTGCCAAACAGCTTGCGTTGTGGCGCTTCGCCATCAGCGGCGGCGGCATCGAGCGCGAGCGGAGGTTTGGGCATGGCAGCGGCGCGTTGAGGAAACAAGCAGAACCACTGCCAAGGTCGGATTCTAGCGCTTCATTCTCAATGGGTCAGGGGAAATGGATGTTGTTGATGCAGGGATGACGAACGAACTATTGTGTCGCCGGACGCATGCATTTGGACCTAGCTGTCTGAACACGATGAGACGAAGAGTCGGGGAAACGAAGAGTCGATGAGACGAATAGAGGACGCGACACCGACAGCTGCGAAAACGCATCGATTTCGACTCAGACGCTCCTTTTCTTCCACTCTCTCCGACTCCCCGAACTGCCCACACCTCCCAGACTCCCACATCCCCAACCTTCCATCCGCGAGCGCAGCGAGCACCCTCACTCGTTCCGTAACACCTCTGCCGGGTTAGTCCGTGCAATCCGAACCACTTGTGAGCCTATGGCGAGGATCGCCGTGCCGAAGACGAGTGCGTAGGCCAACAGGAACGGCCACGGCGTCAGCGGCATCGTGTCGACGGGTACGTTGTACCGGATGAAGCTCATCAAGGCCACGACGCCAATCGTCGCCAGGACGCTAGCGATGATGGCGGCGATGCTCAGCAGCCCGAGGAACCCCCGGTTCACGAGAAAAGCCAACTGTAGAACGGATGCGCCAACGACCTTCCGGATGCTGACTTCTTTCATCCGACGTGCAATGTTTTGCATCGCCAAGCCGAAGAGCCCCATGCACGCAATTAGTAGCGCCAAAGCCGCAATGGCGTTGAACGCCTGTGCCACGTTGTTGTATTGCTCGTACGATTCATCGAAGACGGTGTCTTGGTAAAAGTGCGTCAGGACGGATTCGGGGAAGAGTTCCGCCCATGTTTCTTCGAGATAAGCGACCACGTCGTCGCCTGCTCGTGGATTGAGGTCGAGTACGAGATAGTTGTAGGCGGGGTTGGTTTGCGCGAAGATGGCTGTAGGCTGCGGTGCGAGGAGGAAGAAGAACGTGAAGTCCTCCACCATGCCAACGACGGTATAGTTGGTGCTATCCAGCCGCACGATCTGCCCAAGCGGGTCGTCCCAGCCTTGCAGCCTAGCAAACTGCTGGTTGATGATAACCGACGACATGCCATCGCCGCTGCGTTCGGCCTCGAAGAACCGCCCGGCTTGCAGGCGCAGGCCAAGCGTTTGCAGGTAGTCTGGTCCCACATCAAACCGCATTACACGCTCCGTTTCGCCCGTCGCCTCCATCGTCATGTTGACGTTGCGGAAGCCACCGCGCCCGATGTGCGTCTGCGAGCCCGCGAGTTGGCGTACGTCCGGATGCTGTGCCATCGCGTCGCGCAGGAGGCCGTATTGCTGCTGCTCCTCCAGTTCAATGATCAGCGTTTGTGCCGGGTCGTAGCCCCAGTCTTGGCGGATGAGGTAATGGCTGTTCATCGTCATCAGCACGCCCATCAGTACGGCTATGAACGCTAGCACAAATTGGAACGTCAGGAAAGCCCGTGTGAACCATGCATTGTTGGCCAGTTTCTGTTTGCCACGGAAGATGGTAATCGGCTGGAACGAGGCGATGTAGAGTGCCGGATAAGCGCCCGATATCACGCCGACGCTGATCAGTAAGCCTACGAGAAAGGCCCAGAGACCTAAGTTGCCAAGCACCGTCAGTTCAAGCTGGATCACGAAGATCGAGTTGAACAGTGGAATCAAGAAGGCCTTGGCCATGACCGTGCCAATCACAAGCGCAAAGAGGCACAGCAAGATGTTCTCGGCCATGAACTGCAGGATAAGTTGCCGCTTGTTGCTGCCCATCACCTTGCGCATCCCGATCTCTTTGAGCCGCCGCGACGCGCTGCCAAGTGCAATGTTAATGTAGTTGAAGCACGAAAGCGCCAGCATAAATAGCGCCATCACAATGAATGTGATCGACAGGCCCGGATGCGCGGCTTCGGCAATGCGGCTACGCATGAGGTGGACTTCGGGCGAAGGGTCCGCGAAGTTGTCGAAGCCAATGGCCTGCATCGCCCAGTCTGGATTGGCCGCATTGTGGAGTGCCACGTACCGATCCATTTGCGTCGTAAGGGTTGCAATGTCGTCTGGGTCCCGTACCTGTACAAACAGGCCTGCTGTCATTGTGGCCCAGTCGGTGAGGTCAATCGCTCCAAAGTCCGCCTGACGGTCGAAGCCCATCAGGAAGTCGAACCGGAAGCCAGTATTCGAGGGAAACGCCTCCGTCACCCCGCCGATGGTTACGGTCTCACGGTATTGGCGTCCGAACGTAAGCACCAGCGTTTCGCCCACGGGGTTGTAACCCTCGCCGAAGTACTTCTCGACGGCGCGTTCACTCATAATCACCGAAGCCGGATCGCGTAGGGCCGCTTCATTGCCATACTTCAGCGGAAACGTCAGCACATCAAAGAAGCTTGGGTCGACGAAGGTGATAGACTCATCGAGTGCCGCCCCGTTGTGCTGTACCGATGCCATGTACCAGTTCACCCGTACCGTTTGCTCGACTTGCGGGAAGTCATTAACCAAGGCTGGGCCGAGTGGCATCGGTACGCGGCCCCATGTAGCCGTTTCGTAGTTGGTGAGCACGTCGTGTTGCGCAAGGAAGATGCGCTCGCCGTTCGCGTGGTAGTTGTCCATCGAGTGCCACGCAACGAGGAAGACATACACCGTTACGCAGCACGCCAGCGCAATCGACATGCCGACCATGTTGATGACGGACGGTACCTTGTTGCGCCGCAGGTTGCGCCCCGCCAGCTTGATGTAGCCCATCGCCATCGCCCAACGCACCGCAAGCTCCTGCCCGACATGACCTTGGTGCCGTGCCTTCGCCCATTGCAGTTTGTCGTATTCAGCTTCCGCATCGGTTAACCCGCCCATCTCATCGACAGCTTCCCGAAAGGCCGCCTCCGGCGTCATACCTGCTGCGACGCTATCGGCCACTTGGTCGCGCAGATGCCGCTCCATCTCATCGAGGTCTTGGTCGGAAAACGTGCGGGCATATTTGAACTGATGCCGCCACGTAGCGAGAGCGGTTTCGAGATTGAACATAGCGGTGCTTGGTTCTTGGATTTTCGTACTTGGGATTACATGACGTGGTTGGAGCGAACTCCAAGCACCATGTGCTAAGTACCGAGTGCTAACTCTGGCCCCCAGAGTTGGGCAAAGATGGCATTCATCGAGCGCCATTCGCGTTGCTTAGCCGCAAGCGCTTCGTGGCCTTTTGGCGTGAGGCGGTAATATTTCCGATCCGGGCCGCTGTCCGATGGCTTCCAGAAGGGCTCAACCAAGCCGTCAACTTCCATCTTGTGCAGCAGCGGATAGAGCTTGCTGTTCGACCACTTGATGCGGTCATCGGAGATGCGCCGAGCGCGCTGGATAATCTCGTAGCCATACTTCGGCCCATCGGCCAGCAGCGATAGCATCAGCGGCTCCAGCGAGGCCGCCATCAAGCGTTTGGAAAACATCGGTCGTATCGGAAAACGAAGAGGGTAGGTCTGTTTTTGACCTAGTAGTAGGTCCGATTACGACATAGCTTGGGAAGAGTTGCGGGGAAAAGTTGGCAGAGCCAAACTTTTGTGTGGGGGGATGGGGATGCGCTGCGCGCGTGAATGGGGGAAAGGGGGAGTGTGGGGAGTTTGGGAAGTTATCCAAACCACAAATCACGAAAGTGAGGCAAAGCCGAGCGTCCCAAGTACCAAGAGCGAACAGAGTGAGCGTCCCAAACACCAAGTACTCGCGAGCAACACGAGCGCTCCTCATTCCGCAAAGCCTTGACGGACGCTCCACCACGTGAGGGCAGCGACGACGCCGAAGCCAAGCACAGCGAGGCCGATGACGGCGGCGATGGGGTCGCCTGCGGCGGGGAGGCGCAGGGCGTTGTCGGCTTCGTTGAGCCACGGCCACAGTGCCCGGAGCGAGCCAATCATCAGGCCGACGAGCACGGCCATGGTGGTGTCGTGGTAGTGTTCGAGGAGCCACTTGAGGAGCTTCGAAAACAGTCCGAGACCAAGGCCAGCCCCAAGGCCAAAGACGGCAATGTAGACAAGTTCGCGTTGATCGATGGCGCTGAGTGTTGCGCTGTAGAGGCCAAGCACGAGCAGCACGTGCGAGCCACTTACGCCAGGTAAAATCATCGTCGTGATGGCCAACGCTCCGGCAAGGAAGACCAGCACCAGCGATGGATCGCTGATCTCGCCACCACCGAGCCCTGACAACACAAACGCCGCCACAGCCCCAATGATCGCTGCAATGATGATGTGCGGCCCGTGTTCACGAATACGGATCCACGGCAGCGCCACCGACGCGATGATGAGCCCAAAGAACAGACCACGGCTCTGCTCGGGATACGTTTCGAGCAAGACGGGGATGAACCGTGCCCCTGTGAGAATGCTTGCCACGACGCCAACGCCAAGCGGTAACACGAGGCCCCAGTTGAGCGTCTTCAGCAAATGAGTCGCTTTCTTTACATCGAACCGCACCAGCGCAATTACTGCCGAGAAGCCTTGACTGATGGCGTCCACAAGTGCTTCATAGATGCCGAAGATGAGCGCCATACTCCCACCACTCACGCCCGGAATAACGTTGGCGCTTCCAAGCACCATGCCTTCAATGAAATGACGAACAGCTTTGAGCATTGTGGTGGCGATTGTAGCCGTTGGCCATGAGCCATTGGCAGTTAAAGTGCAGGCGGTATTATGTACAAGTGGAATGAGCTAACACAGTCGTTAGCATCTTTGTGGCCCATCCCATCGAAAGAGCCGCAAAATAAAACAGGGCAACCCGGTTGGATTGCCCTGTGTGCAAAGCTTTGGATAAACCCGCTTCTAGCTATCGAGGCCGAGCAAGCGGCGGACGTGGTTGTCGCGGTAGAGTTCGGGGTACACCTTGCGGAATTCGTCTTTCTTCGAGGGATCAAGGTCGAACGCGATCTTCAGCGAGCGCAGGCTGTCGTGGGCACGGCCAAGGGCGAAGAGCGCTTTTGCTTGCTGGAAGTAGACGCCTGCGGAGTGTGGGTTCAGCGACAGCGCCTTCTGGTAAGCGAACAAGGCGTCTTCGAGGCGCTTGGCTTCATAGAGCGTCTCAGCGTAGTCGAGCCATGCTTGGCGGTTATCCGGTGCAACCTGCACGACCGTGCGGTACGAAGTCAGCGCTTCGGTAAGGCGGCCGAGGTTGTATTCGCAGTCGCCCTTTGCGTACCAGAACTCGCTCATTTCCGGATTGAGCACAACGGCCCGATTGACGTATGCTAGTGCTTCATCATGGCGGTTCAGCGCGTCGAGGCAGCAGCCAAGGCCATACCATGCTTCCGGGTACGAGTCGTCCGTCGCAAGCGCACGCTCAAAGTAGGTAACGGCTTTCGTAAATTGCTTCAGCTCTTCGTATGCGAGTGCAATATTGTAGCAGGTTGCAGCATCGTCACCTTCTAGTTCCAGTACACGTTGGTAGCTTTCAATCGCACCTGCAAGGTTGCCTAGGTTAGCAAGCGCGTTGCCTCGGTTGTAATGCGCCGAAGCAAATCCATCGTTAATGACGATGGCCATGTCGTAGGAATCGACGGCATCCTTGAACTTCCGTATCCTGTTCAGGACGATGCCACGGTTGTACCATGCATCATGCGAATACGGGTCGATGTTAAGGTGCTCGTCGTAGCACTGGACACTCCGTGTGTCTTCGCCAAGGCGATCGTAGCAGTAGCCGAGCTCGTACCAGACTTCCGAGTGCTCGGAGTTAATTTCTGCGCATTCCTCGAAGGCCATTACGGCTTCTAGGAGGCGGTTCATACGCTCCAACGTCACGCCACGGTTGAAGAGGGCTTCTTCGTTACGTGGGTCCAGTTCAATGGCGCGGTCGTACGATTCAAGCGCTTCGTCGCCACGGTTGAGGCTGTCGAGCGTGATGCCGCGGTTGATGATGGTCTCTGTGTCGGCGGGGTTGAGCGCCATCGCCTTTTCATAAGACGATAAGGCTTCTTCGTGACGTGCCAGTGTATTGAGCAGAACACCACGCCGCATCCATGCATCCGAAGAGAAGGGCTGCAAGCTCAGGATGCGGTCCATGACTTCCAGCGATTTTTCGTACCGATTCCGCTCGTAGTAGTAGGTTGCAATGTCTTCGAGCATGTCAGAATCGAAGTAGCCTGAGGCTTCCTCCGATTCGTAGCTGGTGATGAGCTCTTGGAGCCGACCACTATCCATTGGGTTCTGGTAGTCGTCGAATTCGAAGTCGAACATGCAGATACTTACGCCAAATTAGATGAATCCCTGCATACGGGGACGAGTCTCGTTCCGTGTCGGCGGCATCTAAGGCTTAGAACGCTAGCGGATGATCCCCATAATACAGCGAAATCGTCTGCTTTTGCAAACCCAGCCAAATAGACTAGCCATGATTCTATAACGAGGTAAAAAAAAATTGTTGTGTTTGCTTAATGAGTAGGACGTCTTGTGATACACAGATACGACTCGCAGTTTGGAACACGTCGATATGCAGCGGGGTTCTCTTGCACACCATAGGCGCTGTTTTTTGAATGAATGTGCCAAGGTCGCGCAAAGGTTTGCACAAGTAGAAGCATAAGCACATGGCAGATTTGCCTACGCAGCAGTTAGAAGAAGTCCGTAAAGTATTTACAGACTTCCTGAAAGAACGCAACCAGCGGCAAACGCCGGAACGGTTCACCATCCTTGAGGCCGTCTATGCCACCAACGACCATTTCGATGCTGATGAACTTTACATTCGGCTAAAGCAAGATAGGGTGCGCGTAAGCCGGGCCACCGTCTACAACACGCTCGATTTGCTACTCGAGTGCAATCTTGTGGTCCGCCATCAGTTCGGCAACAAGCAGGCGAAATACGAACGTGCCTACAGTTATTGGCAGCACGACCACCTGATCTGCATGGATTGCAATGAAGTCTTCGAATTCTGCGATCCGCGTATCCAGAGCATCCAAGAAATGGTGGCTGAAATCTTTCAGTTTGAGATTAAACACCACGCCCTGCATATGTATGGTCATTGCCAGCGAGGCCCCAATTGTCCAACGCGAAACAAATCGGAGCAGCCGGGGGCCGTCGCAGCTACTGGGCAGACTTGATGGTAGCTTAATACATAGCGTTTCCTAGACGATATCTTATAGAGAGGCTGTGGGGCTACGAGATAACCACATGCTGGTGCGCATGTCTCCCGGTTGATCCTTCCCAAAGAGTTGCCTTCTTTGTCAAAGCCACCTATCTTGGCTATAGTGTTTCTTCGAAACAAAGCGCTTTCGATACTTGTCATTTCCTACGCTCTATGCGGATCTTCTCGACCATCCTCGGCCTCCTGCTTCTGCTTGTTAGTGCGGATGTGCATGCCCAGAGCGTCCGCGTGGTCGATTTCAAGATTCAAGAAGAGAACCGAGACTTCCTGATCAGTTGGAAGACAGAGCAAGAACAAGGTATCCGTGCCTTCGAGATCAAACGGAAAACGCGATATACCAATAATGAGTTTGTGATGGTGCAGTCAATGCCACCACATGGCGCGACCAAACCTTATCTTTTCCGTGATACACAGGTTTACAAATCGGGCTCAGAACAGGTCGACTACCGCCTCGAAGTGGTCTATGCCAATGGCCTGCGCGAAGTCCTGCAAGAGCGCTCCCTGAACTATACATCGACCGCTGTGCGCCGCACATGGGGCAGCATCAAGGCGATGTTTCAGTAAGCCCACGGCATTCGCTCTGTATTATATAGTATCTTGATAGACCCTCATTTACGTGAGGGTTTTTTTGTAGGAGCTACTGGTGCGGGCCTTCCCGCGTTTTGATTCGAAAAATCCACTGCTGTTTATGGCACGTACCCAGATCATGTCGGCTGTGCAGGTTGAGCGCACATTATCTCGGCTGGCCTACGAAATTGTTGAGCGAAACCATGGCGCTGAAAATCTTGTGCTTTTCGGCATCCGTACACGTGGGCAAGAACTCGCCACTACGCTGGCTGCTACCATCAGCCGTGTCGAACAACTATTATGCACTGCGTATCCGCTCGATATCACCCGCTTTCGCGACGACCGCGAGCAACCTGAGGTGCCGTATGTTCCGCAACACGACCTCTCCATTGCCGATCGCGATGTTGTACTTGTCGATGATGTGCTGTTTACAGGGCGAACGGCTCGTGCCGCGCTTGCCGCAGTGCTTCAGTATGGTCGTCCGCGCTCCATTCAACTCGCCGTCTTAATTGACCGCGGCCACCGTGAGTACCCGATTCAGCCAAATTACGTGGGGCGTGTGATGCCTACGAAACACAAAGAGCGTGTCGTGGTGGAGGTTGGCGAAGCGCCGGGCGTATATATAGTGGAATAGGTTGGCTACTCTTCGACGAACAAGCGGATTTCAGATCCTTCGCGCATGCGTATTCCTGCTTCAGGACCTTGCTTGAGTACCATCGTACCGTTTTGGCCTAAGACGATGGCCCGGAGGTTATACTGGTTGAGTAGGACTGCTTCGGCTTCCTCAATGGGCAGCCCCGTTACGTCAGGCACGGTTACATAGGTGTCGCTTAGGCCAGCACTATAGTATAAGGTGACGGCGGTTCCTACAGGATGCGTCTCGCCCGCTTCGGGTTCATGACGCGTAATGGTGTTCGGGTTGGGCGCTGGCACCGGATCCCGTACCTCCTCTTCAACCTCAAAACCCAACGCCAGCATTTGGCTACGCGCCGCCCGGCGTGAGAGTCCAACTACTGAAGGCACTTGGACTTGAGGAGCTACGCCACTGTTAATCGTGAGGTAGACTTGCCGCCCCGGCTTGACCGAAGTGTTCGCCATCGGGTGCTGTTCGGATACAGCGTCAGGTGCGAGATCCCGTTGATAGCCCCCTTGTTTGCGCACTGCTGTCAAACCCACGCGTTCTAGGTTCGCAGCGGCTTGGTCATAGGGCAAATACATTACGTCGGGCACCGTGACGGCTTCATCGTGTCGTGTATAGGCGGGCATCACAGCAAGGTCGACAACTAGGTATAGTACAACACCCATTAGCAAAACCGCGCCAAGGCCACCCCAAAAGAAGAGGTTCTTCAGCAAGGTGCGCAGATAAGAAAGGACTCGTTTGAATTTAATAGTCATATGAATCTGGATTCATATCTATGAGGACGCGGTGTTTTTCTATGAAAAGGAGGTCTGTAGAAAGCAGACACAAGGGTGCACGTTTGCTCGCTCGGGTAGTTTCGGACCTACGTATGAAAAACGCTAGCCGAGATAAAGATTGAACTTATGGGTCGTCATGTGAGCGTGCGGTGAAGTGGTGTTGAAAGGATGGTAAAGTGATTGACAGCAGCAACTTGAATACCGTATCATTGCGGCCGCTCGAAAAACAGGGGCGCGTTCATTGAGCAGAAAATGATGCGATAGTGTGAAGGGTTGTTGAAACGACTTGCTTGCGCTTGACAAAAGACAATCAACTGCCGTATCATGAAAATCTGCGCGCTAAAAATCGCGCCGCCCCTTGGGGCACTTTGAAAAGCTGGAAGGTACGCTCTTGTAGAAGAGATTGTTAAGCTGATAAAAGGGCTTGACACGAATTGAAGCAGCACCGTATCTTACTGGTCCGCGTCAAAATTAAGTGACGCGACGCGCAGCATCAGGCTGCACGTTCTTTGATGAGAATGGAGACATAGCGAGTCCCGGTCAATTCCGCTCCTTCGGGAGCAAGTTGATCACGAGTGTATACAGGTTCAAACATATTCTTTCCTTTACTATGGAGAGTTTGATCCTGGCTCAGGACGAACGCTGGCGGCGGGCCTAACACATGCAAGTCGAAGGAGAAGGTTAAAGCTTGCTTTAACTGGAGACTGGCGCACGGGTGAGTAACGCGTAGGCAACCTGCCTTTTGCTGGGGAATAACATCGGGAAACCGGTGCTAATACCGCATAATGCAGCGGATCCGCATGGATATGTTGTTAAAGACTTCGGTCGGCAAAAGATGGGCCTGCGTGCCATTAGCTAGTTGGTAAGGTAACGGCTTACCAAGGCAATGATGGCTAGGGGGTCTGAGAGGATGGTCCCCCACACTGGAACTGAGACACGGTCCAGACTCCTACGGGAGGCAGCAGTGAGGAATCTTGCGCAATGGGCGAAAGCCTGACGCAGCCACGCCGCGTGTCGGAAGAAGGTCCTATGGATTGTAAACGACTTTTGCTAGGGAAGAATCCCCGGGTTTCGATCCGGATTGACGGTACCTAGCGAATAAGCACCGGCTAACTCCGTGCCAGCAGCCGCGGTAATACGGAGGGTGCAAGCGTTGTCCGGAATCATTGGGTGTAAAGGGTGCGTAGGCGGACTATTAAGTCTGAGGTGAAATCCTGCCGCTTAACGGTAGAACTGCCTTGGATACTGGTAGTCTTGAGTACAGAAGAGGTCGGTGGAATTCGTAGTGTAGCGGTGAAATGCATAGATATTACGAAGAACACCAGTGGCGAAGGCGGCCGACTGGTCTGTAACTGACGCTGAGGCACGAAAGCGTGGGGAGCGAACAGGATTAGA
>CAYYHN010000023.1:0-15306 GCA_964471245.1 uncultured Rhodothermaceae bacterium
GGCGTGAACCAGGGGGAATGGTCACGCGGATAGGCTCCTGAAGACCACGGCGCAGCGTACTCAGCAAATCGTAGTTGCTCTGCTCGGAGGCCAAGGCGTAGTGCCCTGCTTTGACTTGGTCTCCCCACCCGGTCAGCTTCGCAAACACGGTGAATGTAGTGTTTGAAGCCAAAATCCCGGCCGCATCCAGCGAATCGACAACGGCCTCAAAGCTGGCTTCGCGCGGGATAAACACGCGGCGGTCGCCGTCGTATTCGGCGGTGTTGGCTGCAAAGGCGAGCACATAGAGGCTCCCTGCCCCCACAAGGGCCAACACAACTGTGATGCCAATCAGGCCAATCCACGTTTTCTTGTTCATCTCACACGGTGGGTTTTAAAAGCGCTACGCAGCACCCATGCAGCGATTGCATCTCAGACGGGGTTCCACACCCGTAGTTTCGGCGAACTCAGCAAAATCCCAAGGCAATCCATTCAGGATTCCGATGGGGGTAGTTGACCAATTTGACGCATATGGTGGCGTTCCAACGAGCGCGTCTCATCAATCACACGCTCGTACAAACGCTTAACAGCATCATCGGGCAAGGGGCCTTTGTTGTGCGCGCACACGTTTTTGATCACCAAGACCTCACGGCTCGGGACGTAGACAGGCATGCCCATCTCCTTTTTTAGCGCGCCGATCTCATGCGCACAGCGTACGCGTTCGTTGAGCAGGTGGATGATAGCACGGTCGAGCACATCGATGCGGGCACGCCACGGTTCGAGGGCAGTAGCCGTGGGCGGCGCATCGGGTGGGTCTGGCGTACCGGCTTGTAAATGGGCCAGCACTTCCAACACAGTGTCTATGGGCATAAATCGCGTAAAGTCAGGCTGAGGCGCTTCGGTGCAGCATCGTTCAGACCATGCTGCGCCAGCCTTAACAAGATAGGGGCAGCATCAGAGAAAGGGAACCCGCGGGAAAATGCTACTCGAATGGGAGCTACAACGTGCGCAAACTGGGTTCGGCTGAGAGCGTAAGCGGACTCGTATATCCGGCTTGCCACTTGTGATACCCGGTCATGGCAATCATCGCAGCGTTGTCCATACAGTACTTCAACGGCGGTGCATACACCTCAAAACGCATCCGCTCGCCCAGCGCCTTCGTTGCCGCCCGCAGCGCCGAATTGGCAGAGACCCCACCCGACAACGCGACGTGACGCACCCGTGTGTGCTGCACTGCCTTCTTCACGCCATGCACCAACATCTCCACCACGGCCTGCTGGAAAGCCGCACAGATATCGGCAAGGTGCGTTTCCAGCAACTGCGTCCGCTCGGTCTCATTTACGGCATTTAAATAGTACAGCACGGCTGTTTTAATGCCACTGAAGGAGAAGTTCATCCCCATTTTCGTGCGTGGAAATGTATGAAATGAAGGGTCGCCATTCTGGGCAAGCTTATCGATCACCGGTCCGCCCGGATACCCTAAGCCCAACAGCTTTGCAACCTTGTCAAAAGCCTCGCCTGCCGCATCGTCGCGCGTCTTGCCCAATACCGTATGCTTAAATCCTTCCTCCACGAGCACCAATTGCGTGTGCCCACCGGAGACAATCAGGTTTACAAATGGAAATGGCGGCACGGGTGGCTCGATGCTCACCGAATACAAGTGCCCTTCCAAGTGGTTCACGCCGATCAACGGCACATCCAAGCCAAACGCATACGCCTTAGCAAACGACAACCCCACCAACAACGACCCCGCCAAACCCGGCCCATACGTGACGGCAACGCCATCGACTTGCTCTTTTGTGACGCCCGCCTCTGCTATGGCCGCGTTTACGACCGGTACAATGAGCTGTTGATGTGCTCGTGAGGCGAGTTCCGGAACGACACCACCGTATCCAGCATGCACCAACTGCGAAGAAACCACGTTCGAACGCAGTTTGCCAGCACTTACGACCGCAGCCGCAGTGTCGTCGCATGAAGATTCGATGCCCAGTACTACGAGGTCATTTTTATCTTCCATAAAGGATACGAATGAGGGGATGTGCTTCGTTGAGTGTACGTGAAACGACATGGGCAAGGCTTCGCCTTGTTCGGCAATTTGAGGGATTTGATTTTACCCATCTAACAGAGAACCCGATACTGCCTTAACCGTATTGACAATTCAGGGGCGCACACCTATACTTTCTCGTACGTGCCCCCTTTGACAGCAAATGTGGAGACCCCGATGCGCACGACGCTTACTTTACTGCTCTTGATCGTTTTCCTCGGCGTGACAACGCCAGCCGAGGCTCAGCTCCGCACTGACGTGCGGTCGGCAAATGCGCCCGTCAAGCTATACGACCAAGGCGGTTCTGCGTTCTCCCTCAATAAATATTTCAGCCCGGAGCATTTCCGCATGAGCCACTCGGTCGAGTTCTCGACAAGCTCATTCAATGGCGGTAGCTCGATGGGCATGTATACGAACTCTATGATGTGGCAGTTTAGCCAGAAGCTGGCTGCCCGCGTTGATGTTGGCGTTGCCTATTCGCCCAATGCACAGGGCTTTGGGCAGAGCAACAAGCTCAACCTCAACAACGGCCCGCAGGTCTTCTTAAGAAATGCAGAGATTGCCTACCGTCCGAGTGAAAACGTTCAATTCCACCTTTCGGTGCGCCAGAGTCCCTACGGACAGTATGCTTCGCCTTATGGCTACTACGGGCACCGTGGCGGCGGCCACTTCCAAGCGGCTTTCGGGCACGACCAACGTGACCTATTCTGGAACGATCGCCTGCGTTAACTTCATGCAGAAACGTTCAGACACGCACTGACTTGTTCAAAGACGCGGCACGCTTGTGCGGCGTCTTTTCTTTTCTAGATATGCACGGCACACCGCATTCTTGCTAGCCTATGGCTACATCAAAGTCGTCTTCCACTTCTTGGATGCTCAATATCGGCCTATTTATCGTAGGGCTGGTGTTGCTGATGCTGCTCTACGCGCTTGTGACACGTTTTGCCTTCCCACGGGTCGAGACAGCGCGGGAACAGAACCCGGCGGAACTCGTCGGCACTATCATTCAAGTCGAGGTATTGAACGGATGTGGCGTTGCAGGTGTAGCAGAAAAAGGGATGCGCTACTTGCGCAGTGAAGGGTTTGACGTCGTCAGCACCGGCAACCACACGTCGTTTGACGTAACACAGACGCAGGTGCTGGATCGCGTGGGAAATACCGCTGCTGCTGAAGCCGTGGCGCAGTCGCTCGGTATCCCGCCCGAGCGTGTCCGTGAAGCCCTCGACACCAACAGTTACCTCGACGTTTCTGTCATTATTGGCAACGACTATACCACGCTGCCTTTTTCAATTGAAACCACTCAATGATCAGTCTGCCCGACGTTGCTACGACGTATTGGCACCAACCCTTTGCCTATGACCTCCAACGAGACCCTGCCTGAATCTCCAGAAGTCCAAAACAAACAACGCACCACGCCTACGCCGGGCAATCGCCTAGCGGCCACCGCGGTCGATGCCCTGCTCGATAAGAAAGGCACCGGTATTACTGTAATAGACGTGCGTGCAACAAGCGGCGTCACCGACTATTTTGTCCTTTGCACAGGCGAAGTCGATCTACAGATCAAAGCCCTTACGGACAGCGTGCGTGAGAAAATCCGTGAACAGCATCAGGAGAAGCCGTGGCACGTGGAAGGGTACGAGCATTTGCAGTGGGTACTCATGGATTATGTGGATGTGGTAGTGCATATTTTCACTCAAGAGAAACGTGCCTTCTACGACTTGGAACGTCTCTGGGGTGATGCACCGATAGAATCGGTTCCAGATGCTAGCGAGACGGCCAATGTTAACCTTCTCCGCGACGATGCTCCGATGCCAACACCGCCCGCCCCATCCGAAACTGATGACCAGCCGCTGAGCTAATGTCCCATCGCCTTACGGTTTCCCTTTGGCTGCCTACACACATGCAACTAGCATTCGTTGTGCTTTTTCTCGCTGGCAGCCTTGGCCTCTCCGGCTGTGTCAGCAATCAGCTTCCACCCGTCACCGCCGATACCGAGTTTGGCAACCGCATCGAAGGCACCACGCCGGATGGCCGCGAAACGGTTACCCTCTCCCCAGCTGACGAGAACACAAACTACCTCTATTTCCCTGCCACCTACGATAGCCTCAACATTCGGCAAGCCCTAAGCGACGAGGCCCCCACCTCGCCCGATACGCCCGTGCAAGTCGAGTTGCTCGTCAAAGGTGCATTTCCAGATGCTTGCTTCGTGCTGCACGAAGTGAAACAGGAACGGGCAGCCAACCTCATTCGTGTGCAGTTACAAATGCGCAAGCCGCAAGGCTCACTCTGCGCCAGTGTCCTCCGCCCGTATCGGTTCTACTTGACGCTCGATAGCACTTATGCGCCCGGCAACTACACTTTACGGCTCAATGATCGCGTACACACGTTCGTTGTACGAGACCAGATGGTTGAGCAAAACCAGTAAGGCGCCAAAACACTTCTATTACAAGGATTTAGGGCAACCACCAATTCACCACCCTGAAATGAAGTAGGGCAGCACACTGGCCTTCTATCTCACAAGTAAAAATCCACATAGGGCTTAATTGTTAACATTGGAACGGTTGTCGTGAGCCGTGAACATCGTTAAGTTAGCATTATGCTTTCTCCCTCCGCAGCTCTCCCGTAATTGCTACGGCTATCCACAACTCGTGGATGCTCCTTCGTTTCCACCAATGCGAACTCCCTATGTCCTTGTTACCACTGCGTTCGTGGCAGCGCGCCTTTGTGTTGCTGCCTTTGCTTTTCGTGCTTGGGGTCGCCCCACTGTTGGCGCAATCACAAGCCACGACTGGCGTCATCCGAGGCTTCGTTTCGGATCAATTCCTCCAACCCATTGAAGGTGCAACCATCGCGCTGCTCGAAACTGGCACGAACTTTCAGCGCACTATAACCTCCAATGAAAACGGCACCTTTACTGCCACCCTGCTGCCCCTCGGTCTGTATACAATTACGGTCCGCGCTGAGGGTTATTCCGAGTTCCAACAAACTGATGTGCGCGTGCGCGTAGGTGCGACAGTTCAACTGCCTATTACACTCGTCACAGAATTGGACGAAATCGTCGTCGAAGCCCAAGCGGCTGGAATTGAAATCGAGCGCACCGAGTTGGCGACGCGCCTCCCTGAGCAAGCGGTTGAGAATCTGCCGAACAACGGCCGTAATTTCCTCGACTTGACGCTGCTGACACCGGGTGTCGCCATTGTGCAGGGTCCTGATGGCGACGTACTTTCGGTTTCTGGGCAGCGCGGCATTCACAACAACGTCTCGGTCGATGGCGCTGACTTCAACAACCCCTTCTTTGGCGAGCAGCGCGGCGGCCAACGTCCTGCGTTTACGTTCAACCTTGATGCTGTAGAAGAGCTTGTGGTCGTCCCACAAGGTGCCAACGCTGAATTCGGACGTAGCTCTGGGGGCTTCGTGAACGTCATCACCAAAAGCGGGACGAACACCGTCAAAGGGACCGCCCACTACTATGGCAAATACGATGCGCTCTCAGCCATTGCCGAGTATGAAGATAGCGACCGTGGATTGCGTATCGAACGTGATCCAGACTTCTCGCAGCATCAGTTCGGCTTTACGCTGGGTGGTCCTATTGTCAAGGACAAAGTATTCTTCTTTACCGCCTACGACCAACAGGTCTACGATGACACACGTCAGATGAACATCGACCGTATCGATCCGCGTTTGCGAAACTGGATGGATACGGCGTTCGGTGGTGCCTTAGCGAATGACTACGGTGCGATTGAACGTACTGACGATGCGCGTGCCTTCCTCGCCAAGCTAGACTTCCGTCTGAATGACCGCAACTACGCAACGCTAAAATACAACCATACCTTCTCGGAGCAGCAGAACGGTACCTTCGACGTGGACAGTTGGGCACGCAGCGCCAACGCCGTCGAGAAAGGCTACTCGAACGCCATCAACGGCAGTCTCATCTCCATCCTGACGCCGGAGATCTCAAACGAATTCCGATTCCAATTCTCTCGTGAAGACCGCCCACGTCCCTACGAAGGTCCCACTCTCCCTGACGGCCGCCCCTTCCCTGACATCGCGCTAGACTTCGGTGGAGCGTACCGTCTTGGGATGCCCTTCTTTATCCCGGTCGAATATTACGACACGCGTGTTCAGCTCTTGAATAATGTCTCCGTATCGCGCGGCAATCACTTGTTCAAGTTTGGTGTAGAGTGGAACCGTGTGGAATCAGTACAGACCTTTATCGGATTTGCCAATGGCCGATTCATCTTCTCTTCGGTGGATGGCTTCCTGAACTATGCTCAGTTTGGGAATAGCTACGTCGAATGCTCGGATGGTTCTAACAATACGACAGGAGCCTGTCCGGATGGCACCAATATCATTGGTCCGGTCGAACTGTATTTGCAAAACACAGGTGTTGGCGGCCTCTCCGTTGAGGATGCAGGGACACAGGACATCCCTCAACATGAAATCGCCATCTTCGCACAAGATAGCTGGCGTGTCAACGACCAGTTAACGCTTAATTACGGTCTTCGTTGGGAAGCACAAATCCAACCCGATCCGATCACGCCACCGGATGAAGTATTCTTCAGCGACTTCATTGGTCAAACCGTGACAAACAACACGGGAACGTACGAATTTCCCTCCAACGGCGAGATTCCTTCGGATTACCTGATGTTCCAGCCGCGTTTTGGCTTTACGTTTGATCCGAGCGGTGCGGGCCGCGAAGTGATCCGTGGTAGCGCGGGCATCTACTACGCTCGCATTCCCGGCCTTAACTTGGCTGGTACACGGTCGACCAATGGTTCACGTAGCGGCAACCAGTTCCGCAACAGCGTCCTTACGCCCATCCTCGGCGCTCCACCGAACATCGACGAGTTGCTTCCAAGCGGTGTAGATGGATTGTTTTTCCCCGATGTGACCGTATTCGATGAAGGCTTCCGTAATCCGCGCACCATCAGTGCCAGCCTCGGCTACGAGCGGCAACTGACGAATGACGGTTTAGTCGCAGGCATCCAATATGTCCACGCTAGTACAGACTTCCTCACGCGCTTCGTGAATCGCAACGATGCAGTCTTCGGCAGTCCGTGGGGCTCAGGCCTTGGCGCCGATGGTACCAACGGCATTGGTGGCCTTACCGTAGTGGAAAGTACCGCCAAAAGTCGATACAACGGAGTCACGCTGAGCCTTCGCCAAGTTGGCAACGAAGACTTACAGTTCCAAGTGAACTACACGCTCTCATGGGATAAGTCGGATGATGACAACGAGCGCGACCCGTTTACTTTCCGCTACGCAGCAGCAAACAACTTCGACCCCGAATACAATTGGTCAGACCGGGACCAGCGACATCGCTTCAACCTCTGGTTACTCGCCAAGCTACCGGGTGACATCTTCCTCAATAATCGTTTCAGCTACTACTCTGCTCAGCCTGTTTCAGAAAGCTGTGGCCCAACGGCTGTCAATCCGTTTGCACCACCAGCAGGTGACCGTGCCATCGCCCCTGCGGACCGGGTCTGTAGTGATGGTTCAATCCTAACACGCAATACGCTAAGGAAGGACAACGACTTCCTTTCGTTGGATGTCCGTATCTCACGTCCTTTCACCTTTAGCAATGGCCAGATGGTAGAAGCGATCGTAGAGATCTTCAATCTGACGAATGCCTCCAACTTCCTTGACCCGGCTAGCGGCGGCCTGCTCTTCAACTTCGATGGCACCGTCCAATCAGGCCTTGGTAACCCACGTCAAGTCCAAGTAGGTGTGCGCTACGTGTTTTAGATCACCTCTGAGCGAGCTTGATTACTTCTCTTGCGAGGCAGCCTGCCGTATGCAGGCTGCCTCGTTTCATGCTTAACCTCCCGGCGGCGGCGGGGTGGTTTTGTCTTCTGAGGGTGGGTCACCAGCATTCATCGTGGTTGTAGAGCCAGTCAGTAGGATTTCAATGAGCCACATCATCGTGCAACACCTTTATGGTTTTGTTTTTGGGGATTGTATTTGAGGCTGCTAGCTAATCTCAGGATCATCTAGGCTTAGAAGGGATTAGTATGAAGGACAAGGCACATATCTGGCTTGGTGCTAAACATTAGATTTGACAAATCATCAGTTTCGACTTACACTTCACCGATACAGAACCCTATATGCTGATTTTTAATCGCAGTGAATCAGCATCCTAAATTGCCTCACCTGCATATCTTTTCTCCCAATTATGAGCTTTATCCAACGCGGAGTCATCGCGTGTGTATTGCTGCTTTTAGGGGTAGTAGAAACTTCCAAAGCAAACGACTGTCATTGGCTTGACGAGGAGATCCGCGTGAAGTATGGCGTTGAGAATGATTCCTCAACGCCAGCCGAAGAATTAGTCCAAGTCCGCACAGAACTGGCCACACTTCTTGGGTTAGCACGTCAATGCCATACCCTCGACACCCCAGAGAAGCTGACCTGGGTAACGTCTTACGAAATTGCGATCCTAGACAAACTGGGACGCGAGACGAAGGCTGAGGCTGTAACCGAGTGGTATTTTGAACACATAGCTCCTTTCTACGAAGACCCGGTTTTTCGGAGCGAAATGTATGTTCGTCGCTTTCGCTTCCGGGCGCAGCGTGGGGACTTAGTTGGAGCAAGTATGGCCTTTCAGGAGGGCATGCACGCCCACGGCCAAGAGTCTCAGGAACGGCAACTATCAATACAGTTAGACGGTTCGTATGTCTACATACGAATGGGGGCGTATAAGCAAGCATTAGAGGTGATTGCGCAGGTTGAGGCAGTTAACGAGCGCAGCGATCTCGTTCGAGGGAGGATTGCGGTACAACGTGCGGAGATGTTACTCCACGAGGCACATGACCGAATTGATTTGCTAAACGATAACGCTGCCGGGGAAGCCACGCGTTTGTTGATTCAATCAATCGACTTCTTCAAACAGGCTGGCGATTCGCTTCGAATAGCAGACTCGAAAGCAACGTTAGCGTACATTCTTAGCCGACATGAAGGTAGTAGTGAGGAAGTGAATCGTCTCCTAGATGAGAGCATTGATTGGGCTGACGAGGCCAAGCAACTCAATACACTTATATACGCATGGTATCGTAAGGGCTTAGTTGAACGCATAGCGGGTGATTTTGACGAAGCCTTGTTTGCGTTTGACAAGGCACGCAATCTGATCAACGAATCAGAACGGACCGAACTCCAGATTCGCGTACTAGAAGCACTTGGACAAACGTTCGCGGAATTGGCTCGGAAAGAAGAAGCCCACCAAGCATTCGGTACAGTAATAGCTTCTGCAAGCACTTCACAGGATCTCTTGCACCAGCGTGCTCTACAACGAGCAGAGCTAGGTATCGTGTCGCTCGCCGAATCCGCTGTGCCTGTTGGATTTGGCAAATATGCATTCTTAGGCATCGCTCTTTTCTTACTTGGCTTAACGCTTGGGTTTAACCTGAGAAACAAATCTCTCAGCAGTTCGGAGAACATGTCAATCCAAACCCTAAGCGTGCCTAAACTGCAGCCACCTGTGCCCCGGAATGACCCACCCTCTTTGTTCGATCGTCGTCTCATGTATATCTATACGGTGTTGACAGAACCTGAGCGCGTACTACCGCATGTAGAAGATCCTTTCCTAAAAGAGCGAATCGAAAAAAAGGATATACAACTTCGGAGCATCCTGTATACCTTGGCAGCCGCGCTTGAAACGTACAAAGAAGGCACCGTGTTTGAAAACGACCCTGCCAACACACTTGGGACCTACCTACGCAAATGGTTCAAAAAGAACGACTGGATCTACCCTGCAGACCTCCACGGTTGGCGTGCGTTCTTTAGTTCTCGCCCCGATTGACAGGCACAAAGAACTCTCACCAAACGCCTCGTTTTGCTGCAAAACGAGGCGTTTCCCTATGGAACACACCGTTCTCTACCTCACAATTTTCAAGCAAAACATCTAGGATAAGCTGTACATCTTCATTCCTTAAGGCCAAAAGCACTCTCGTTTATTTTCCTCCACTTTTTTCCCAATGCTAATTCAGATTTTACTTTGTTTGGCCATCAAACGTACCAAATCCTGTGACGGGACCTTTCTAGCACCTCATTTTATGAGTTAACAATAAATGTTTGAGGCAGTACATTTGTTGTTAGCTTCGCCACGCTAAACGATTGTAGTGGTAGCTTAGCGCTTGGCGAGTTATGGCGGTGTATCCATCTGGTACACCGCCATTTTTTTTGGACTTACATAAATGGACTCTTAACCGACATCTATTTGCTGATACGATAGGTATACAAGTTACTGACATCGATTTCACATAACCCGACATGTCAGTGGGGTTACCCCAGAAATAGATATTAAAAAGGTCCTCTCATTACTTTCTCGGAACGTCTTTCCTTCCACCTCGTTTTCTTAGTCTCGTTTTATTTCCAGTTCAACACCTTCGAGATTAGCCTATACGTTCGCGCTACCATTTCGTCTCTGTCTCTACAACCTAAGTGGCGTTCGTATGGTACATGCATTGCGAGTTTTCGTAGTTGCAACCGTGGTTTTCTTGGCCATTGTGCCACTCTCCCTACAAGCTCAAGGCTGGGGCACTGTTTCCGGCACACTCACTGATGCCAGTACGACTGAGCCCATACCGGGTGCAACTGTTTTAGTCCAAGGGACAAACTTTGGCACTGCTGCTAATGCCAATGGGATCTTTGCACTTCGTTTACCTGTTGGTCGTTACCTGCTTCGGTTTTCGGCTATTGGATATGCCGCACAGACCGACTCAGTTATTGTTGTACGTGACCTAACGACGATTCGAGACATTTCACTTTCGCAGACTCGAATTGACCTAGAAGGAGTGACGATAGAGGCAGAAGAACTCAGTAGCGACGCCGGCGTCTATCGTATTGACCCAAGAGAGGTACAACAAATTCCAAGCCCTTTCCGCGACATTACACGTGCCTTAAAGGTGGTCCCTGGTGTCGCGACTAACAATGAGCTATCCAACCAATACTCGGTTCGTGGGGGCGGATTCAACGAGAACCTTCTTTTTGTGAACGGTTTCGAGGTTTTTCTTCCGTTCCGCCCGCGCCAAGGTGAACAGGAAGGGCTAAGTTTGCTCAACCCAGACTTAGCCGAACAAATCACCTTCTATACGGGTGGCTTTCCAGCTCGCTACGGCGGCAAGCTTTCTTCTGCACTCGATGTGCAATACCGTACCCCTTCTACAGGTGACCCCCTCGTTGGTGCAGCTTCAGTTTCACTTTTAGATGCGGCTTTATTCGCGAGTGCACCTGCACTGAATGGCAGGCTTGGCTGGACAATCGGTGTCCGAAAAGCTCAAGCCCGTCGCTTCTTCGAAACCCAAGAACTCGAGGGTGACTACCAACCCGACTATACTGATGTACAGCTTGCCCTTTCCTACCGCATCAATCGCATATTTAGCCTCGAGGCGCTTGGCATGCTGGCAGACCATACCTTCGAACTGGATCCTAGTGGGCGAAAGACATTTTTCGGCACAGTGAGCCAAGATCCTCGACTAGCCCCTTCTAATCTACGCTCGCTTTGGGTAAGCTATGCACCCGGCAACGCGGAGCGGGATCAAAATCGTACGCAGTTCGGCGGGATCCGTCTAAACACTCGTATATCAGATCGACTACGGGTTGCACACGACCTTGCTTACTATGGGACTGAGGAAGAAGAAGTGTTTACACTTAGTGGACGGGCCATCTTGTTTCAAGTCGATCCGGGAAGTAGTAACCCACAAGGTGGTGAAGGTTTATTTCCGACTGGCAATGTCACGTCTAATGAGTTCGCGGACAACCGTGTAGCCGTAGAAACGCTCACAGCGCAATCGCGCTGGATGTGGTCTGGGCTGCGCCATGCGGCAGAGGCTGGCATTTCTGTTCGATCATTGCACTTTGAGGACCGACTAAATGAGGGCGCTTCGCATACGGGCCCTAACACGGAAGGCGATATTGTAACCCTACAAGAAGACAGCTTAGAAGACAGTGCAACATTTAATGCCACACAGGTTGGCATCTATGTACAAGATGTATTCGATGTGCTGGCTTCATCTCCTGGTCGTCTGATGGTCACAAGTGGGTTGCGAGCAGATTACTTCTCTTTCAATAGCGAATGGACGGTATCGCCACGCCTCTCCGCGCGTTACACGGTCAATGAGCGGGTCACGCTTTCGGGAAGCTGGGGCGTGTACTTCCAAGCGCCAACCTATCGCGAATTCCGAGGTAAACCAGATCCGGGTGAAACCATTTTAGGTGCAATCAATCGTGATTTGCGTGCACAAGAGTCGATGCAATGGGTTGCTGGTGGCACCTACTTCATACCGCGCACCCGCCTCCTTTTCCGTGCTGAAGCATACTATAAGCGTCTGCGCAACTTGATCTCGTATGACATTGAAAATGTACGTGTACAATACTCAGGCGATAATGACGCCCAAGGCCAAACCTATGGTCTCGATCTTCAATTGCGTGGCGAGTTTGTACCAGGGTTGGAAAGCTGGATTAATTACAGTTACCTCGTAGCTGAGGAGAACTTTACCGAACCCTTCAAAAACGCGTTCAACCAAGGAACCTTGTCACGTCCTACAGACCAACGCCACACGTTATCTCTATTTGTGCAGGACTACATCACCAATGACCCCACTTGGAAATTACATCTCCGCACTCTATTTGGTAGCGGCTTACCTTACACACCACCCGTACCGGGCGACACCCTTGGCACAATCATCGTACAAAGCCCCGGCCTCCGTTTCTCTGCACGTTATCCCCGATACTTTCGTTTCGACCTTGGTGCGACAAAGCGTATTACGCTATTTCAGCCAAACCAACGCCAACCAGTAGGATTAGAACTTACGGCTGAAGTCTTGAATGTCTTCAACATGGTCAATACCGTGGCGTATACGTGGGTGCCAGATGGCAATGGCATTTGGACGAGGATCCCAACTCGCCTTACACCACGGACGCTTAACGTTCGTGCACGCATCGTTTTTTAACTTTTCCTCCGATTTAGGGCAAATAACCTGTCATGAGCTGTTTTAAGCCTATTCGACTGCAACTTGAAGCCAATCTTTATAGTCTCGCAGAAGAGAATAGACGCACGACTTGAGTATTGGACACTTGGTGCCGATACGATCAAACAAGACGCTTCTCGGAACCATTGGTCTTGCATGACGAACAAGATGAGGCCAATCGTTGCGGGTATGGGTTGCACACCCTTTTCGTCCCGCCTGTTAAGTAGTTGCCGTATTTGCCCCATATGGAACGCGCTCTTCGCCTACTGATCGTTGAAGACAATGTAGTGAACCAAAAAGTGGTCTCTCACATGCTACGCCGGCTTGGCTATTCTGCCGATATTGCTGAGAACGGCTTGGAAGCAGTCCATGCTTTCGACGATCAAGATTACGACCTTGTCTTCATGGATGTCATGATGCCTGAATTGGATGGTCTTGAGGCCACTCGGCGGATTCGTGAGACTTTACCACGCAATCGTCAGCCTTATATCGTTGCTTTAACGGCAAATGCCATGAAGGGCGACCGAGAAAAGTGTCTCGATGCAGGCATGGACGAATACCTAAGCAAACCGGTTAAACCAGAGAAGCTCGAATGGGCCATCGACTGTTACTTCACCCATAGCCAAATCTAATTCTCCAACTGCCCGTTTTTACTCAGGAGATGCGCTAATCGGGTTGGCTCAGGAATTTTATAGCGGGGGGCACAGGCCATTACCAACGCTACGGCCTCCGACAACGTTGTTCGGTGCCCAATACTTACATAGACGGGCTTGACGCGTGTACGTGTGCGTACAACCGCACCGATGACTTCTGAACCATCATAGAGGGCTTCGTGTGCACCTTTTTCGGCGGCTAATACACTATGTGTGCCTATGAAACGTGTTTTAGCAACACCAATGGCAGGCTGATCGAGATACACACCCAAGTGACAGGCCAATCCCATTCGACGGGGATGGGCTCGCCCTTGGCTATCAGTGATCCAAACATCTGGTTGCACAGACAAACCTTTAAGTGCAGGCAATATAGCCGGCATTTCGCGAAAACTAAGCAGACCAGGCACATACGGATACGCAACTGGTCCCTGCCAAATAGCTTGGTCACATACCGTGAGTTCAGGGAAACGCACTACCACTATAGCAGCTTGAACCCGATCACCGCGCACGCTAACATCCACACCGGCAATTGTGCGAATCGGTTGGGGCAATGCCGATTCGCGTACTTGTGCGGCCAGTTCACGCTGGAGGGCTATCGCTTCTTTTGGTGACAAGTCCCATTGGTGTGCAAGGTGTGGCACAAATTCCATTTTGGTCCGATTCAGAAACAAAGGATAGGGCTAGCGGGTCAAGTAGGCTCGCAGTATTATAGCGACACCACTTTAGTTCCAGCAACCCCCTATCTGCCTCTGGCCGTTGGTACCATACACCTTTTTTCACTTCACGATTTCGTACCACTGCCCATGAAATTGGTATCAGCTTGTTTGTTAACCGTACTCTTGACGGTCTCACCGGCTTATGCCCAAGCTTCGCAGCCTACAGTTCCTTCCCCTCGTAAAGCTTTCGCGCTGAGTCTTGTTCTGCCTGGACTTGGCCATTACCATGCGAATGGAGGACACTGGCGCGGTAATGCAACCGCGTTTGCTTTGATAGATGTGGTTTTGATGACCAGCACAGTCTCAGCTGTCATCCGCGAACAACACCGCATTGATAGCTATGAAGCTCTTGCGGTGAGCCAAGCACAAGCACAAATCGAAGGCAAAGACCGTACATTTTTCCTAAATCTCGCCTCGTTTCGTTCCTCAGATGCCTACTTGGATACGCAACTTCGAAACCGCTCGTGGGACCAAGTCGATTACGTTTCAGATCCAGCATTTCAGTGGGCTTGGCAATCAGAAAACGCCTTTACACAATTTCGGGACCTCCGCGAGGAAGCTGAGTCACTAGACCGCCGTCGAAGTCTCCTCATTGCAACGTTGGTTGCAAATCGGCTTATTTCGGGTATCATTGCCGCACGCAAAGCCGGTCGCGAATCAAGAGCTAGTACGCCAGACCTTGCCTTAGCGTTACACCCCACACCCGTCGCCAACAATCGTCCGATGCTTCACCTTAGCCTTCGATTCTAGCCGATCTATTACGGCACAGCACGATATACAGCTTCGAGCGGCTTACGTTGTGTGGCTGGGACCTTGTCAGGATACCCATACCAGATGAGCCCAACAACGCGTTCAATCGTAGGGTCGATGTCAAAAAGGCGATAAAACATAGGGTGCCGCGTAACAGCCCCGCTGGACCACTTGGTCCCAACCCCATGGCTCCAAAGAAAGAG
>CAYYHN010000024.1:0-2265 GCA_964471245.1 uncultured Rhodothermaceae bacterium
CGATTCCTGCTTGTTCGTCTGCTGTCGAGATTCGACGCAGCACAACGGCGCTAACATGGTCTGTCAGCTTGCTCGGGAGTTGCTCAAGGACTTCGATGTAATCCTCTGCGGAACAAGGATGATAGAAATCACGCGAAGGGTTCTCTCGTAAGATCTGCCACTTCTCGGTGTTCTCCGAGAGCCGAGTCCAGAGATCCTGTGGAAACGCTCGGCTCCACTTCTCCGAAGCCCGTCCGTTTTGGACCCGCCCACCTTGAGTTTTCCCAATCTTCTTGTTACGGCGCGTTGGATTTCGCATGTTTCGGTGCTCCAAAGTGTTTGACGCAGGCTTGGGACATAGGGGCTTCATTCAGAGATGCTTCAGAGTCACCGACGGTGGTGCATCGCCCAAGTTTTCGAGCAGTTTGTCGGCTTTAGTGATGTTGCAATGCAGCCTATGGCTGCCACGTTGCACATGGATCTGGATTCCTTATGCTCTGCACCCGATCAAGTCTACCCGATTCGTCAAAGTAGAAACTCATTGCCCGGACATGGAAGCCACCTTCTTTTATGAACCCCGAATCCTTGGCCACCGCTTTGATGACAACCAACAAAGAGTCTTGATGAACGTCACGCCCAAGTGCTTCGACCATCTTTGTAGCTTGACACGCTTGATATGTATGTTCACGCTCGGTGGCTTTTGAATACATGAGGATCGTTGCTGTGTCTAGGGCTCCATATGCCCACCAGAGATTTGATCCAACGGCTAGTACCAAAAGCACAAAAAAGGCTACCTTCCAACGGTTCATAATTCCTGCTCAATGGGGTGTGTAGCAATTATTGTGTCAGGTGTGTAACGCATGCGCGGCAATGTTTTAAGCATTTCAGGATCAATCCCTTGGATTGAATACGTTGGGGCCCAAGCCGGCTCGATTTGGGTTATGGGGATACCCTAGTTGTGTGGCTTCCAACGCCGACACGAACGCTCCACGCTGACGAGGTGGCACGACTCGCAATAATGTGCCTCCACCCCGCAAGCCGTCAAGGAACCGCACAACGTTGAACCAGCGCCGACGCTGCGTCAAGGCAATGATGGCACCACTCGACGTGATCGAGAAGCGCAATTCACCTGTCATCATTGCTGCCTCTGCGTCGCTTACGTCACGAGGTACCCACACGTAGGCGTATGTAGTTCCGCTTGCTTCCCCAATCGCATCGAGGCGAATGCCCAGACCGCGCAGCCGCCCTGCTTCGTAGAGGCATTCAGCATCGGCAGCGAGCATCCCGCTTTCGGTGGCATTGACGTCAATGAGCCAGCGGCGGCGGTATTGAGTAAGCGCCTCGCGGAACACCCAACTGATAGAGCGGCTCCACCCTTGGGAGACAAGGAAGTCGCCGAAGGCTTCGGTAGCTTGTTTAAAGTCGTACGTTATCATTCCTGAGTCAAGTCGTATAACGTTCAAGGGTTGATGCGAAACTAACGACATCGTGAGTTCAGAAGCAACGTAATTGCCAGCGGTGAGTAAGGCAAGGTGCTTGGTGGGGCGTCCGCAACAGCGAGGTGTTAGGCGGTGGGTTGGCAAGAAAAAAATAGCCAGTTTATGGACGGATCGTGCCATAGTGCTCTAGCTCACCTAAGGGTGTGGAGGGCCACGCAATAGGGAACGTCACTGAATCGAAATTCTCAATTAAAGCTAATGGTCTACGGCCGAAGAAAAACTGCTCGGCCTGTGCGAACACTTTACCATTTTGTTCGCGGAAGAGAATAGCTCGTACTTGAATGTAGTAGTAGCCGGGAGCGTGTTTGATTGAAAAGGAAACGTCGCGTTCAGTGACGGTGTATTCCGAATCTAAGTCAACGCCTTTATAGAGTTGCGGGCAATCACTTGCAGCTTCAGCCGGTGGGTCACCGTTGTATGGAGGATCAGAGTCTGCGTCGTCTACCTCAAAGAACGCCAGATTAACAATAAGGCCTCGATGTGGAGGCAGATTCGAGATAGAGATCTGCCCGACAAGCGTTCTTAATACATTGAGTCTTGCAATGCGTTTGAGCTTTCGCCACGCAATGGCTACATCGCTTCCTATAGGCATAACAGGTACACTGTCAGGGTAAGTCTGCCTGATAGTATACCTGTGTCGGAATTGTCATGCAAGTTTGCATGATACGTGCCCGAATCCGTTATGATTACAATGTGAAATGCCTTGAAGAGCAGGAGCGTAAGGGGCAAGCAAGGTGTTGCCGTTAGTGCAACTCGGCAAAACGCCCCAGTTGTTGACCGGAGTGGG
>CAYYHN010000024.1:2275-15013 GCA_964471245.1 uncultured Rhodothermaceae bacterium
AGCTCATGCGAAGACTGCATTGTTCCACCCCTGCCGAGCGGGTCTATTGCGACTTGATTCGGTGCACCGTTTCAGTATCAACAGGTTGCGTTAAGTTCTCCTAACTTAGGGCATGCTACTCCCGAATCACGTTGCCATCTACATCGATCAGCACAGGGTCGCCGAAGCCGAGGTCGCGCAGGCGGGGCAACTGCGTGGCGGCATCACCGACGACAAGGTAGCGCATGCGGTTGGCGTTGAGGTAGCGGTTGGCGAGGGCTTGCACGTCGGATACAGTCATCTCGCGTACGATGGTTTCCCGCTCGCTGAGGTAGTCGACAGGCCAACCGTTGGCGCTCATGTTTTGCAAGATGCCAAGCTTGGCCCCAAGCGTCTCGAAACGGCGTGCATTGCTGCGGATCAGGAAGTTTTGCGTGTCTTCCAGATAGCTTGCGTCGAACGTGGTCGGGTAGTCGCGGATGAGGTCGCGGATCAGCGAAAGCGACTCCAACGTGACATTGCTGCGTACACTGGTGCTGATCAAGAAGGGACCAGGAATATCAGACCCTGTGAAGCCGGAACTAATGCCGTAGGTGTAGCCTCGTTGCTCGCGGAGCACCTGCATGAAGTCCGACGCAAAGCCACCGCCACCAAGCTTAAAGTTCATGACATTGGCACGGAAGTAATCGGGGTCGCTAATCGGTAAGGCAAGATAACCCACACGCAGCACGGATTGCTTAGCATCCGGGACATCAACGAAGTAGACGGTTGACTGGTCGATGGGGTCGGGTAGGGTGTAGGGTGGAATCTCGACAGTCGGGCCGGTCCAGTTCGTCGCGAGGTCGTTGAGCGTTGCCAGTGCCTCAGCTTGGGTAAGGTCGCCTGCGATGTGGTAGGCCGCAACCTGTGGGGAGAGGTAGGCCGCATAGTACGCTTGCAGATCCTCCATCGTAATGCGTTCAACGGAGCCAAGGGTGCCTTGTTGGTTGGCGCCGAGGATATGATCTCGGCCATACATCAGTTTGTTGAAGGCGCGTCCTGCAATAGCATTGGGGCTGGCTTCCTGCTGCTGCAACTGGCTCAGAATGCGCTGGCGAATCAGGTCGAATTCGTCCGTATCCCAGCGCGGTTCTAGCAGAATCTCGCTCACGAGCGCCATCGTTGCCTCGTAGTTGCGCGCCAATGCATTGCCACTTATGGTGAACGACTGCCGCCCTGACGATACATTGATTGATGCACCAAGTTGGTCTATGGCTTCTTCCAACTCTTCGGGTGTGCGGTTGGCCGTACCTGCCATTAGCATTTGCGCAAGCATATTGGCCACACCGGGCTTGGCGGGGTCGTCCAGCAGCAGGCCACCCTTCATGCGGAGGCTAAACTGAACCAGCGGCGTCTCGTCGTTGGGGATGCCAAAGACCTTCATGCCATTCGGGAGCGTGGTCGTCCATACTTCGGGCGTAGGTAGGGCCGGTGACGTTCCAAAGGGCGGTTCCACGCTGCGGTCAAAGGTGGAGGGCGTCGGTTCGTATCCTTCAGCAGACTGCACAACAAAATCCTCTTCGGCACCTTGAACAATCGGCTCCTCGACGACCTCGGCCCGTACCGAGCCTGCTAGCGCAAGATTGGCTTGGCCCATCGGTACGAAGCTCGTCACCACATACGGCTGCCCTTTGATGTACTGGTTGTAGACGCGCATCGCGTCTTCGGCAGTTACGGCGAGTAGGTTGGCGATATCATCCGAGATGAAGCCCGGATTATCTGCAAAAATATTGTATTGGGCCAATTGGAAGCCTTTGCCGAGTACGCTGGAGAGGCCATTATAGAAGGCTGTTTCCTGCCCAGCTTTGATGCGTTCAAGGTCGGAAGCTTGAATGCCCTCGGTTTCGAAACGCGCAAAAGCTTCGTCGATGGCTGTGGCTACGGAGTCGAGCGGCGTCTGTGGGAAAGCGCGGACAATCAATTGGTATTGCCCTGCCAACTCCGAGGCACGGTTGAACATCGTTACCCCCGAAGTGACCTGCTTCTCTTCTACAAGCACTTTGTAGAATGGCGATTTCTTGCCGCTTGCGAGAAGTTCGCCGAGCATGTCGAGGGCATAGCTGTCTTCGTGGTACTGCTCGACCACGGGCCACGCCATCGTTATCGCTGGGAGCCGCGCGAAGTTGTCTTCGTGAAAGAACCGCTTCGTTTCGGTGAGTTGCGCGCGTTGGATCGGTTGCGGCGACACATCGCCGCGTGCTTCAAACTCGCCGAAGTACTGCTCAACCCACGCTTTGGCTTGATCCACATCAAAGTCGCCCGCGATGACCAAGGTGGCATTGTTTGGGCCGTACCATGCATCATAGAAATCATGTACGTCCTGCAAGGTGGCCTTGCCGAGGTCTTCCAGCGAGCCAATGATCTGCCAACTGTACGGATGGCCTTCCGGGTAGAGGTGCTTGTCAATCACATAGCTGGTGTGTCCATAAGGCCGGTTATCCACCACTTGGCGCTTCTCGTTCTTGACGACTTGCTTCTCCTTTGCTACCACCGACTCCGTCACGGTGTTGATGAAGAAGCCCATCTTGTCTGCTTCCGCCCAAATGATCTTTTCGAGCGCATCGCTAGGAACAACTTGGTAGTAATTGGTGCGGTCCCGCGAGGTGGAGCCGTTCAGGGAGCCGCCAACTTTGTTGATGAGGATGTCGAGCCCGCCTTTGCCAAGGTTTTCGGATTCGAGAAAGAGCAGGTGCTCGAAGAGGTGTGCGAAGCCTGTGCGGCCTTCCACCTCGCGTGCTGAGCCCACATGGTACGTCATCGCAACGGCGACAATCGGGTCGGAGCGGTCGATGTGGAGTACGACATCAAGCCCGTTGGGCAGCGTGTACTTTTCGTAGTCGATGACGAAGCCAGTTTCAGCGGTAGGCTGGCAGGCAGGCAGGGCAAGTAGAACGAACGCGGCTACAAGGCCACTAGGTAGAAAACGGCGCATGCTCTCGGAACACAGTACAAAAAAACGCGCATCATCGCAGACCCGAGAATGCGCGTGTGTTCTCAAAAGATAGCCGTTTATGCGAGCACGGGCATCCACCGTCCGTTGGATTTTTTGGCGAACTACTTCGCCGATCCCATCAACGAGCAAGAGCTGCTTCGATGAACGTCAGCACCGTAGTCCACGTCTGCGCCGGATCTGCAGACGTGCGTGAGGCATCGAGCATCGAAGAACCATGTACGCCACCTTCCGCGACATACGTTTGGTGCCCGTGTTCGGCAAAAAGGGCAAGTTGGTCGGCTACGCTTTCGATGGATGCTTCGGTATCGGGGCGGAGGATAAGGGCGGGGGGCAACAGGGTAGCCGCGCGTTCATTGGGCGAGCAGTCGGCAAGTGGGCCACCAGCTGCTGGCGAGAAGGCCAGCACGCCCGCGAGTGCCTCCGGCTGAGCGGCGGCGAGGTTGATGACGAGTGCAGCGCTGAAGCTGCTGCCCCATGCGAGGCCCAGTCAGGTCGGTGCGGTTGGCAAAGGCGAGCGCGGCTTCTACATCGGGGTAGGCGTCACAGTAGCCGTATTCGGCATCAGGGGGCAAAGCAGCAACCGTGCGATTGGCAGGGCCAAAACGGTCGCCCCCACGTCGCAAGTCAGTGGCAAGGACGTGGTAGCCTTCGGCGAGGAGGCGCGGGAGGATGTTGGCATATTCGCCACGAACACCGCCTCCACCTTGGTGGAAGAGTAAGATCAGCGGAGCCGCAAGATCATCTGAAGCTCGATGCAGATCAGCATGAAGCGTGACGCCGTCGTCTGCGATGAATGTGACGGCCTCGGAGGAAGACTGCGCTGTGGCAAGAAGCGGAAGCAGCGTCAGCATCCATAGGACAAGTGTGTAACGTCGTAGCATCGCGGGTCCTCAATGGGCATGGCAAGGCCAAGGAAATGCGTTTCCATCCAGAGTGCAAGGCATGCCGCGCTGCACCATGGCGCTTATCTCAGCAACACCATCGTCTGATGCCGAATGCCTTGTGGCGTCGTGAGGCGGTAAAGGTATGTGCCTGATGGTAGATGGGCCGCATCGAAGCGAACGGTGTGTGCGCCCGCAGACCAAACCGCATCCGTTAGCACGGCGACCTCGCGGCCAAGTAGGTCGTGGACGGTTAGCTGGACGGTGCTATTCTGTGGCAGCGCAAACGTGATGGAGGTGGTTGGGTTAAAAGGGTTGGGATAGTTGGGCAAGAGCGTGAGCGTTTCTGGTAGGTCGTCTGCGGCCGCTTGGCTGGTGTTCACAGGACCACGCACCCCCACGGAGCCTATCGGAATGGATTGCCCAAACCCATTGGTTGTGACCGGAGCCTGTTGATCTGTTGTAAAGTTGTACCCCGGTGGCAAGCCATCGGCTTGCGCAGCCACCCAAAAGGTGCCTTCGGCAGCGATGGCGATGCTGGCGAGACCGCTTGCATCAGTACGTGTAGTGGTTAGGAACTGGCTCGGCTCGCCACGGTCATCCCGATAGAGTGTGACGGTCACGTCTGGCTGCCCAACTTCGCCAGGATCGCGTACACCGTTCCCATTAGCATCAGCGAAGACGGTCAGCGTTAAGGTGTTGGGTGTATCCGTCAAACAGTCGATGGCGTTGTAGGCACTATAGCCTGCGCGGCCGAGTGGCGCAACACGTGTGGCATTGCCTGTCGCTGGGTCGAGCAGGACCACGGCGTTTTCTTCGCCGCCCAGCACACCGAGCAAGATGCCTGAAGCGTCGAACGAAATGCCTGTGAGGTTGGGAAGGTCGAAGGCGGCGCGCTCTGTGGTGGCTCCGGTCGCGATGTCGAGTTGCAGTACACGGGGGCGGGCGTCAGGTGTCGACGCATCGCCGGGGAGCAAGGCCAGCATGTCACCTGAGACGGGATCGATCACGAGGTCAGTAAGAGGAGCGGAGCCTTCTTGGAGCACCAACGGCACGTAATCACCGGTGCTAAAGGCGCGTGGAATGACGTTGCCCGTTTCGGTATTGAGGCGAAACAGTACATCACCCGATGTCGTGGCGCTGATGCCATAGAGCGCTCCCGTAAATGCATCGAAGGCCAAGCCGTTAACGTTGTTGAACGCCAACGTGCCTCGTGTTCCGTTACCACCAGCGATGACGCCGATGCGTTCGAAGCTACCTGTCACGGGATCAAGCCGCCCGAGCGTAGCGCCATCGGTGGCATACAAAGAGCCTTGCCACGGATTGAAGGCGACGGCAGAGAAGTTACTCCGATCTGTTTGACCCACAATGAGTTCAAGGTCTTCATTCCAGTCGATTCTGGAAAGAATGTCGCTGCTGCCAAAATCGTTGCTGCCTGTAATTACGTAGCACGTCTGGTTGGATCGGTACTGCGTCGCATCGACGCCAAAGTTGATCGTCGCTGTTTGACCAAAGCCATTGAAGGTAACGCGGGAGTCGTTGGTAGAACTGAGGGGCGTGTCGCCGGGCAACGATGTGGGGTCAACATGGACGAGAAATGGCCCGCGTGCTGGGACGCGAAAGGTGTACAGCCCGTCAATACCTGTCGTCGCCGTCGCTACGGGCACATCGCCTGCGTCGCGGATGCCGTCGCGGTTTGTATCGTGGTACAATGTGAGTTCAGCACCACCGAGGGATTCGGCAAACGGATTGCCTGTGCCGTCGTCTCGGAAGGTACTGCCTGTAATTGTGTTGATTCCAGCCGCACTGCAGTCGAGTGCTTCGTAGTCGCGGTAGCCTTCCGTGCCAAGGTCGGCGAGTGCAGTTGTGGTGGCCGTCACCATGTCAATGCCGACGAGGCGGTTGCCGTCGCTCCCCTGGCTGCCGAACAGGGTGCCTACCGCATCAAAGGACAACCCTTCGATGTTGTCGGTGTCGAGCGGACCTAAGTCATTCGTCGTACCCGAGGTAGGGTCGATGGTGACGAGGTGACTGCGTTCGCCGCTCACACCTTGCACGGCATAGAGCAGGCCGCTAGGTGCAAAGGCGAGGTCATCGATATCGTGACGGGAGTCGTTGGTTTGGATGACCAAGTAGTCAATGTTATCGCCGAACGCATCTATGCGGGCCGCGCCCGTCGTGTGGTCAATCTGGAAGAGGAGGTCTTCAGTCAAGCGCCGCTCCACGCCATAGAGGGTGCCATCTGGAGCAAAGGTGAGGCCGTCCACGTCGTTGAAGCCTTTTTCACCCAAGGCGCCATCGCCGCGGCCAAATGCGCCAATCTCGGTGAATAGCCCGGTGTTTAGATCAATGCGACCGAGGCGTCCGCCATCGGCCGCATACAACACGCCGCTCCCTATGTCGAGCGCGGCTGCCTCAATAAGGTCAGTACCAGTCAGCCCGACAGCCATCTCTTCCATCATCGTGGGCATCCGATACGTAAACCCATCATGGATACCAAGGTTGTCGTTGTCGGCAATGAAGTAGCATGGCCCAGCCGGGAGTGACTGGGCGGCTAGAGGCGACGCGAAGCTGGCAAGTAGAAGAAGCAGGAGTAGATGACGTGTAGACATAGCAAAAGTGTGGCCGATGGGCACATGCATTCCTTATCAGGATCGGATGTATTGCCCGGTTGTTAAGCCATATCGTATGGATGCCGCTACGATTCGAGCCACAAAAAAACCACGCTCCATTTCGTGAAGCGTGGTTGGTCAAATGCACGATGCGTCGGTTATTTAGGCATCGGAGAGTGCCGCGATGCCTGGTAAGGTCTTGCCTTCGAGGAATTCCAGCATCGCACCGCCACCCGTAGAGACGTGGCTGACGTCGTCATCGTAGCCTGCTTGGGTGATGGCGGCCACCGAGTCGCCACCACCGACGACCGTGAGCGTGCCACCTGCCGTTGCATCTTTTAAAGCTGCTGCAATGGCGAAGGTGCCCTTATTGAAGTTGCTCATCTCGAATACGCCCATCGGGCCGTTCCAGATGACAGTCTTTGCTCCGAGCACGAGGTCGCGGTACGCAGCGAGTGTAGCCGGGCCAATATCGAGGCCCATCATACCATCCGGAATGCCGCCTTCGACGGTCTGATGCGGGGCGTCGTTGTCGAAGGCACCTGCTACAATGTGGTCTGTTGGCAACTTGATCTTACCGTTGGCCTGCTCGTAGACGTTCTTCGCAAGGTCCAGCTTGTCTTCCTCGACCAGCGATGTGCCCACGTTATGACCGAGTGCCTTCAGGAACGTGTAGCTCATGGCTCCGCCGATCAGCAAGCTATCAACTTTTGGTAGCAGGCTTTCGATGACGCCGATTTTGTCGGAGACCTTGGCGCCGCCGAGGATGGCAACAAACGGTGCTTCGGGTGCGCCGAGCACTTTGCCGAGGTAATCGACTTCGCGTTGCAGCAGATACCCCATCGCGGCTTGCGCTACGTGGGACGTCACGCCGACCGTCGAGGCGTGGGCGCGGTGAGCGGTGCCGAAGGCGTCGTTGACAAACACATCGCCGAGTTCGGCGAGGGCAGCGGCAAAGTCAGCATTGTTCTTCTTCTCCTCGCCGTGGAAGCGTGTGTTTTCCAGCAGCATCACGCTGCCTTCGTCCATCACCTCAGTCAGCTCCCGGATGCCGCTGCCGGTGGTGCTCGTCGAGAAGCGGACGCGGCGGCCCAGCAGTTCTTCGAGATGGGCTGCTACCGGAGCAAGGCTCAACTTGGGGTTGGGCGTACCTTTGGGGCGGCCAAGGTGGCTCATCAGCACGGCTTTCCCGCCAGCTTGCAGGATGGCGCGGATCGTCGGCAGTGCCGCCCGAATGCGGGTGTCGTCGGCTACAGTCAGCTTGCCGCCTTCACCTGCTTTGAGGGGCACGTTAAAATCGACCCGGACCAGCACTCGCTTACCTTTCAGGTCCAGCGCGTCTAGTGTCAATTTGTTCATGGTCTTCTTTTCGAAAGGGTGGAAGGGGTGGAAAGCAAGAAAAGGGTGGATAGTATTTCGAGTGCAGAACGTGCTGGCGTTCCAGCTGTTCATCCACTCCATCCTATCCACCCTTTCCATCCAGTGTGCAGCCCGCGCACTAGGCGAGGCTCATCAGTTTTTCGACCATGTCGACCGTGCGGCAGGAGTAGCCCCACTCGTTGTCGTACCACCCGACGACCTTCACGAGGTTGCCGTCCACCATCGTCGAGAGCGCGTCGAAGATGCAGGAGTGTGGGTTGTGCACGATATCGATGGAGACGACCGGATCGGTGCAGTACTCAAGGACGCCTTTCATCGCACCTTCAGCAGCAGCCTTCATGGCAGCGTTGACCTGCTCGATGGTTACATCTTCGTTGAGTTCAACCGTGAAGTCGGTCAGCGAGCCATCAGGGATGGGGACGCGGAGGGCAAAGCCGTCGAGCTTGCCGTCGAGGTGCGGCAGTACGATGCCCACAGCTTTGGCGGCACCCGTCGTCGTTGGGATGATCGAGTAGGCGGCAGCGCGTGCACGGCGCAGGTCACGGTGCGGGGCGTCTTGGATGCGTTGGTCTGCCGTGTAGGCGTGGACCGTCGTCATGAAGCCGCGCTTGACGCCAAATGTGTCGTCGAGCACTTTCACCATTGGTGCGAGGCAGTTCGTGGTGCAGCTTGCGTTCGAGAGCACTTCTTCGCTGCCCGTCAGGATGTCGTCATTGACGCCCATGACAACGGTTGCGTCGACAGCGCCTTTGGCGGGAGCCGAAATCACGACTTTCTTTGCGCCTGCTTCGATGTGTAGAGCAGCTTGCTCGCGGGTGCGGAAGATACCCGTCGATTCAACGACGACATCAACGCCAAGGTCGCCCCACGGCAAGTTGGCCGGGTTGCGTTCGCTCAGCACCTTGAAACGGTCGCCATCGATGACGAGGTCGGATCCATCGACCGACACGTCGCCTGGGTAGACGCCATGGATGGAGTCGTATTTGAAGAGGTGGGCGAGGGTTGCGGCGTCGGTAAGGTCGTTGACCGCTACGATGTCAAACGCATCGCTTTTGCGTTCGAGGATAGAACGAAAAACCAGACGGCCGATGCGGCCGAACCCGTTGATACCAAGTTTGATCGCCATAGTTGTTTTCGGATATGGAGTGGTACGGTGAAGCGTCATAGGTCGGTGGGCGGTACGACAGGCACGCGCCCAGTTCCTTCCCCAAAATATGGCCGGCAGGCATGATTGGGACGCAAAACATATGAAAGATCCAGTAGAAACCTACTGCATGGCGCGTTAAGTCTTGTAGGGGGGCTGGATGAAATGGCGTAGGAGAAAAGCGGTACCGACTCGCCTCGATTGCCTGATGCTGTTTGCGAAAGCGAAAATTAGAGCAAGAACAAGCGGGCATGGTGGAGGGCATTGAGGAAGTGATCGCGAAATGCCTATCTTCTTTGTCTTGCCATTTCCGCAGAAATTGCACAGTGCATCCTGAGTTATGCCCACTGTGCTCGTTTCAAGCATACGCAACACAGCGCTCTATGTCCACCATTAATGCACCGCAGAAGCTTTCGCGCCGTCAAGAACTGCGTGAGGATCAGCTAACGACGTTTTATGCCCGTTCATGGGGCTTTTTCGAAGAGAACAAAACGCTCGTTTACGGCGCACTAGCAGCCGTGGTGGTCGCTGTCGCCGCCATTATTGGATACGGTTTCTGGCAGTCGGCGCAGGCTGACGAGGCACAAGTCGAAATGGCTGCTAGCGTCCGTGCCTACGAGGCTGGTAACTTGCAAGAGGCACTCGACGGGACCGATCAAAACCTAGGGTTGCTTGATATCATTGATCGCTACGGTGGAACCGAAGCTGGCAACTTGGCCCATTTCTATGCTGCCGACGCCTATTTTCAACTTGGCCACATGGACCAAGCCCTCGAGCACTTCAGCGACTTTGACAAAGGCGACAACCTGTTGGGCGCAAGTGCCTTCGCCGGTGAAGCGGCCATCCACGAAGTCCAAGGCGACCATGACCGCGCTGGCGATTTGTACACGCGCGCTGCCAGTGTTTACGAAAGCGATGTAACATCGGCTGAGTACCTGATGAAGGCAGGGCGTTCCTACGAAGCGGCCGGTTCGTTCAGCGATGCCCGCCGCGCCTACACCCGCGTACAGGACGACTTCTCCGCCAGCACCGCCGCGCAGAACGTGGGTGTGGCCCTCGCCCGCCTCGACGCCATGCAATAAGTGTGGCGGATGGTTGATCGGGGATAGTGGCTGGTCGACCATCGGCGTGTAGAAGCAATACCGCTGTGGCCTGCTTGTCTGGTGCGCGGCGTTTCGCATCCCTCCCGCAAATTCGCCCCTAATGCTCCATGGCCGTCCCTTCCATACTCGTCGTCGACGACGAAGTCAGCATCCGCCGTACCCTTCGCGAGATCCTTGAATACGAGGACTATGCTGTCGACGAAGCTGAAGATGGCGAAGTCGCGCTCAAGAAATTGGCCGGGCAGAAGTACGATCTTGTTCTGCTGGACGTAAAGATGCCGAAGCGCGATGGGATGGAGGTGCTCCAAGTCGTGGGTGAAAAGCAGCCCGAAGTGCCCGTCGTGATGATTTCCGGCCATGGCACCATCGAAACTGCCGTCGAGGCGACGAAGCTGGGTGCGTTTGACTTCATCGAGAAGCCGCCGGACTTGAACCGCCTTCTGCTGACGCTCCGCAACGCGCTGGATCGTGGGCAACTCCAGACGGAGAACCGCCGGATGCGCCAAGCCATTGCCGAGCAGACGCGTTCGGAGATCACGCCGATGCTGGGGGAAAGCACAGGGCTGGCGCGCATCAAAGACACCATCCGCCGCGTCGCCCCGACGGATGCCCGCGTGCTCATCACAGGCGAAGCCGGTACCGGAAAAGAACTGGTCGCCCGTTGGGTGCATCACTTGTCTGGTCGCAAGGACGGACCGCTCGTCGAAGTTAACTGTGCGGCCATTCCAAGCGAACTCATCGAGAGCGAACTGTTTGGCCATGAGAAAGGCTCTTTTACCGGGGCGACCAAGCAGCGCGTGGGCAAGTTCGAACAAGCCAACGGCGGTACGCTCTTCCTCGACGAGATCGGGGACATGAGCCTTTCGGCGCAGGCCAAAGTGCTGCGTGCCTTGCAGGAAAACCGCATCAGCCGCGTTGGCGGTGACCGCAGCATTCCTGTGGATGTGCGTGTGGTGGCGGCCACGAACAAGAATTTGCTGGAGCAGATCGAGGAGAACGAGTTTCGCGAGGACTTGTACCACCGGCTCAGCGTCATCCTCGTCCACGTACCGCCACTCCGCGAACGCCGCGACGACATCCCGATGATCGCCATGCACTTCGCCGAGCGTCTGGCGCGTCGCAATGGGATGCCTGCGAAGACCTTCAGCCCGGAGGCGCTCGAAAAGCTCAAGGCGTTTGATTGGCGCGGCAATGTGCGCGAATTGCACAACGTAGTAGAGCGCCTGCTTATCCTCAGCGAGGGCGACACGGTGCAAGTGCGCGACGTAGAACGCTACGTCCAGCACGGCGGGGTCCAAGGGAATCCCATCGAGGCGATGCTCGATCAGTACGATGAGTTTAGCGCCTTCCGCGACCAAGCCGAGAAGCTGTTTATCGAGCACAAGCTGATGCAGTTTGACTGGAATATCAGCCGCACCGCCGAAGCCATTGGGATCCAGCGCTCGCACCTCTACAACAAGATGAACAAGTACAGCATTGCCCGCGACTAACGTGCGGTGTGTGAACAGCTTGGAGGCACGATGAAACGCTTCGAATACCGCGTGGTGACCGCCGAAGGGGGCAGCATGTTTGCCTCGGGGAAAGTGGCGTTCGAGGACGTGCATCGCACCATGAACCGCCTCGGCGATGAAGGCTGGGAATTGGTTGATGCCATGGATACGAATGCACAGGCTGGCCGTACGCGTGATGTCGTCTTGTTCTTCCGCCGTGAATTAAACCGAGACTAAGGCATGAGCCCTCACAAACGCTTCGAATACATGATTGTCACGGCTGAAGCTGGTGGCGTGTTCTCTTCAGGCAAGGTCAACTTTGAGGCGATCCACGACTCCATCAACGAACTCGGCGAAGAAGGCTGGGAGCTCGTCTCGACGATGGACACCAACGCGCACGAAGGCCGCACACGCGATGTCGTGATGTTCTTCAAGCGCGAGAAGTTTTAGACTCAAGTTGTGGCCAACTTTCGTAGTGTGGAACGTATGAAGGGATGGGCAGGGAAAGAAGCCTTACAATAACTCAAGTTGTGACGCTTTGCCTGGACGTGTGTTGAATGGACGAAACGAGGAGGTAACGAAACAAAGTAGATGCGTTTGTCTGGCCGTCTTGGTTACATCGTCTCTTTGATTCTTCGTTTCATTTTTTCCTTGTCTCTTGTTTTAAGAACCGAGCGTTTTCAGCATAAACTGGCGTGAATCAATGGCGACACCCATTCTCGAAGTCACCAACCTGTCCAAAAGCTACCCGTCGGCGAACGGAACGCTGGAGGTGTTGCGTGACCTTTCGCTACGCGTCGGGCCCGGAGAGTTGGTCGCCGTCGTAGGGGAGAGCGGCAGTGGCAAGAGCACGTTGCTGCACATGCTCGGCGCGCTCGACCGCCCGACATCGGGCACGGTCCGTTATGAAGGCGAAGACATCTATGGCAAGCATGACGAGGCACTAGCCGCCTTTCGTAACCGTTCGATCGGCTTCGTCTTCCAGTTTCATCACCTGCTGCCGGAGTTCAGCGCGCTCGAAAACGTCGCGATGCCTGCGATGATCCAGGAGCAGAGCCTCGCCGCCGCCCGTCCGCGTGCGCTCGAGCTGCTGCGCATCATGGGTCTCGAAGATCGCGCCGAGCACCGCCCTGATGCCCTCTCCGGCGGCGAGAAAC
>CAYYHN010000025.1:0-14816 GCA_964471245.1 uncultured Rhodothermaceae bacterium
TACCCGTTCTTGCTGGCGCATTTCAGATGGGGCCAACGGGTAAGTCCAAAACCGTTACGCTTCCCTATACCTACTGGCTCGCCCGCTTTCCTGTCACGGTGCTGCAGTTCAAGGCGTTTGTGGATGCAGGCGGCTACGCCAAGGAACGCTGGTGGAGCGTTGCACAGGCACATAAACGTTGGGAGAATGGACACGTCAATACCTTCTTTGAAGGAAAACAAGCAGAGCCGTGGAATTGGGTTCAGCAACAAGCTCAGCCTACGCATCCGGTCGTCGGGGTCAGTTGGTATGAGGCGCTGGCTTACTGCGATTGGCTCACCTCGCAGTTGAAGGCCCTCGCGCCCGAACGCTTGCAACAGGCGGACGCGGATCGTGCGTTGTGGGAAGGCTTGGCCGCTGGCAGCCTCGTGGTGACGCTACCGAGCGAAGCCGCATGGGAGAAGGCCGCACGGGGCACAGACGATGCACGCACGTATCCGTGGGGCGACACACCGGAAGCCGACCGTGCGAACTACGCCGATACGGGTATTGGCAGGACGAGCGCTGTAGGGTGTTTTCCGAAAGGCCGCACGCCGTTTGGTGCCGAGGAGATGAGCGGCAACGTCTGGGAATGGACACGCAGCATCTACAAGAAAGAATATCCATACGATCCACTCGAAGGACGCGAGAGGTTGAACAGTTCCGATAGCCGTGTTTTGCGGGGCGGCGCGTTCAGCGACTATGACGGCAGCGTCGCTTGCGCCGCGCGCGGCATCGACTCCCCGAGCTTCCGCCTCAGCGGCCTCGGTTTTCGGTGTGTGGTGCGCCCCTCTGGTCTCTGAAACCTCTGGACGGTGTCCCGTTAGGTATGGTAGTAACACGGTTCGTATGGCGCTACCAGAACCGCCCTTTGGGCGGACGCTATTTTTTTCGTGACACCGTAGTAGGTTGGTGGTGTTCATCGCCCATTTAAAAAAATGCCCTGAGGTGCTCTATGGCCCAGCAAGAAATGCCTATCTTTAGCCGTACGTTTGACTTGCTTACGTGGCTGTTGCCCGTCACGAACCATTTCCCGCGCGCCCATCGGCACACGTTCACGCACCGCCTCTTGGCGGCCGCGTTCGAGCTACGGGAACGGCTGGAAGAAGCCAACCTGCGGCGCGGCCGTGCCCGCACGGAACGGCTCCACCGGGCAGATGAAGCGCTGGCCCGCCTGCGGTTGTATTTGCGGCTCGCGGTGCAGTGGCACTGGCTTAGCGCCGGGCAATACCAGCACGTAGCCAAGATGACGACCGAGGTGGGCCGCTTACTCGGCGGCTGGCTTCAGCAAACGAACCGTTAAAGGCAATCCGCTGCTTTCAAGCAGAGCAGCTTATTGCGGGGGCAGGCACACACGCCCGTGTTTTGCGGGGCGGCGCGTTCAACAACAATGACAACAACGTCGCTTGCGCCGCGCGCAACAACAACAACCCGAACAACCGCAACAACAACATCGGTTTTCGGTGTGTGGTGCGCACTCCGTTCCATCCAACGCCAGCAATGCCCGTCGGTAGGCACACCTTGCTTGCGGGCCGAGGTTAGAAGAGATCAGAGGCGGTGCCTGTTCCTGGCCGCGCTGGGCGTACCTGCCTAGCCGGGCATATACCAACCGCTGGGCACCCTGCCCGCTGGCCCTGCTGCTACGCGGGCTGGTGCTCGGCCTTGTACACCCCACATCTGGTCGCCTACATGCACCTCACCGACTGGGAAAACCTGTGGCTGGCCTACCGCAAAGCCGCCAAAGGTAAACGCGGCAAACCAGCCGTCGCCGCGTTCGAGCATCGACTAGAGGACAATCTGCATCTGCTCCAAGAAGAACTGATCGCCCAAGCCTATTGCCCCGGGCCGTATCACAGCTTCTACATTCACGAGCCCAAGCGCCGTCTCATCTCCGCTGCGCCATTCCGGGACCGCGTAGTCCATCACGCCCTCTGCAACATCATCGAACCGCGCTTCGAGCGGTCGTTCATCGCCACCAGCTACGCCAACCGCGTCGGCAAAGGCACCCACCGCGCCCTCGATTGCTGCCAAGCCTACGCTCGGCGCTTTCGCTACGTCCTCGCCTGCGACCTGCGCCAATTCTTCCCCAGCATCAACCACACTGTGCTACGCCGCACCCTGCATCGCAAGGTGCACGAACTGGAACTCCGGCACCTAATCGACCTCATTCTTACCAGCGGAGCCAATGTGCACACGCGTACGCCGCCATACTGCGGCCTGCCAATCGGTAACCTCACCAGCCAGTTCTGGGCCAACGTCTACCTCAATCCGTTCGACCACTTCATCAAGCGCGAACTGCGCTGCACGGGCTATTTGCGCTACGTCGATGATTTCCTCCTCTTCGCCAACGACAAGGCCACGTTGTGGCGATGGCGCACGAAGCTCGTCGAACGCTTGCATACGCTACACCTCACCATCCACGAACGTGCCCAACCCCGCCCCATCGGCGAAGGCATTGCGTTCTTGGGCTTCGTTGTCTACCCACACCACCGTCGCCTCAAACGACGCAAAGGCATCCATTTCCGCCGTCGCCTTACCCAGCGCATCAAAGACTATCACGCAGGTCATTGCACCCGCGACGCAGTTGATGATACCATTAGGGGCTGGGTTAACTATGTACGCTACGCAAACACTCACGGGCTTCGGCTTGCCCTATTTAACCCATTGCTGACACGCCTCGTACGGATGACGTGTAGATAAACGCCCGTCGCAACACGATCCACCATGCACGATCCACCATCGCCCAGTCCCCCTTTCCCTCACGAGCGCAGCGAGCCTCTCTTTCCCCCTCTCATGCGCAAAGCGCATCCCCACCCGCGAGGCGAAGCCGAGCCCCCACCCACCAATGTCCCCATCCGCGCGCAACGCGAGCCCTCTACCCGCGTGGGACAGCCGCGTCTCCTTTCACCATCTTTATATGCGGGATGCCGGCTTCCATGAACGGGTCGCCGACGGGGTGAAAGCCGAAGGAGGCATAGAAGGCTTCGAGATGGGCTTGCGCATTGAGCACGAAGGTGTTGAAGCCGGCCTGCTTAGCATCAGCGAGGGTGGCAGATACGAGGGCACGACCGTAGCCACGGCCGCGGAACGCAGGGAGAATCGCGAAGCGTTCGAGCTTGGCGACGGGCTGATCGTGGTAGCGCACCGTGCGCCAGCGCGCCGTTGCGGCAGGCGTATCTTCAGCCCAGCCGAGGAGGTGGCGACTCGTTTCGTCGTAACCGTCCCATTCTTCCTCCGGCGGGCACGCCTGCTCTTCAATGAAAACAACGGTGCGAATGGTCTTCGCATGGCTCCACTCGATCGCATTGGCTACAGGGCGAACATTCAGCATGGCCTTCGTTTCGGGTTGAGTACACAACAGATATGACTAAATTAGGCCCTTCACATGAGGGCAAGCCAGCGCAAAAAATAAAAAACCGCACGTTTCCCCTAAACACGGATCACTCAACCTACCTTCGCGACGTTCAGTTCTATTTATGCCCAACTGCTCTAAAATGCTGCGCTTTGCACGGCACGTCGTACTTCTGAGCTTACTGGGCTATACTACAGGCCTCCTTGCGTCTGCTGTGCCAAGCAAGCACGTATCTGCTGTCACCGTGGATCATAGTTATCAGAGTACTTCCGATTGCACGAGTGGCGCCGTTTCCGCGTGCGATGGCGGTACCTATGGTGTTGACCGATTTGCCACCGTGCAAGCAGGTATTGATGCTGTACGGCCACATGGTACAGTGACCGTTCACCCCGGGACGTACCGCGAAAACTTGACCATCAGCAAATCCCTGACCTTAGTGGGCACGTCGTTCGATGCCATGGACACGGTTCTATCCGGGTTTGCTGGGAACACCGTGCACATCACGGCTGGCGATGTGACGTTGGAGGATCTCAGTCTGCAGGGTAGCACGGGCACCGAAAGCGGCCTCTACGCAAGAGGTTTTGGTCGTGTCACACTCACCAATGTTCATGCCGTTGGAAATAACGGCCATGGCTTCGCGCTGTATGGCGGTAGACAGGTCAGCTTTACCGATGTACATGCTACGGGCAACGACGCCGACGGTAATGGTAACGGCAGTGGCATCGAACTCCAAAACGTCGGTGAAGTCATCTTTGCACAGGTCCAAGCCAATCAGAATGCACACGGTTTACGCATTGATGGGGCCTCCTCTTTTCGTGACACCGATGGCATGTATACCCAGAACGACACCCATGGTATCCATCTCGCGAGCCTGAGCGGTGATGTGGCGTTGCTACGGACGACACTTGAAAACAACGACGCGGACAACGACAACCTTGGGGACGGATTAAACGCGAGTTCTAGCAATGCATGCACGACCGCAGCTATCGGTGGAAACCTGCTGGTTCAAGGCGCAACCATTCGCGACACCGATGGCAGTGGGACCGGCGCGTTCCAAGAGCGCGGCGTGCATGTAGAATGCATCACCGGTACGGTCACGATGGAGTCGTCAGCTGACCCGTTTTCGATGACCGTGTTTGGGCATGATGCCGCGGGCGTATGGATTGCTGAGGGTGCAAGCGATGTGCACATTACAGATGGCGACTACACCTTCAACAGCCTCGACGGGCTGTACGTGCAAGCTGATGGTACCGTGAACGTCAACACCATCAATGCAAGCAATAATCGTGTAGGCTTGCGGATAACTGATGCCAGCGAGGTTACAGTCAAAGGCGGCTCGTTTATGGAGAACAGCCACGATGGGATCGTATCAAGCCATGTCGCTGCCACCCACTTTGTAGATGCGGTCATTGCCGCAGGCAATGGCAAAAGCGGGGCGACCATCAGAAGTGGCAACACTTTTACGGATACCGATGGCGTTTTTATGGGCAATCGCTACTTCGGTCTACGCATTGCCGAAGTGGAAACGCATGTCGCCCTGAATGGCACGGTTGCCAACAATAATGCCGATGACACCGACGCGGGACACGGCATTGATATCAGCAACTCAGGTGATGTCACGGCCCTAGATGTGATGGCCATGCACAATACGCATGACCTTTTCATTTCAAACGCACGCTCGTTCAAAGACACGAATGGTGTCTATTCAACGAACGTCGACGACCTGTTCATTTCGGTTGTACACGGAGGTGTGACATGGGTCCGCACACCTCCCGCGCGTAGCGTTTCTCAACGCGGTACTGAATAGCGCCCGCATACGCCGCACGTTTTATAGGCCACATTTCGGGAGGCCAGAACCCGGTGGGGTGTCGATGCCATAGCCAAGCATCGGCACCCCTTTTCTTTGTGCGTAGTGGCAGGCAGCAAGCGAATGCTGTAGATTCGGAACGTTCGATCCGATGCCTATCCATCCAGCCTTGTTCTATGCGTTTCCTCCTGCTCATTGCCCTGCTGCTTCCCATGGCTTGCGCCGCACCAAGCGGCCCCACCCACGATGCTGATCTACAAGCCAAGCTCGACGCCTTGGTTGATGGGTTTGCAGGCGACGTAGGTATCTATGTGCGCCACCTCCCCTCAGGCCGCTACGCTGAGATCAACCCAGACACCCTTTTCCCGACGGCCAGCATGATCAAAGTGCCGATCATGCTCAAGACCTTCGACGCTATTGAAGAAGGCGTCTTAGCCTACGATTCGCTCCTCGTCTACCGCGACTCGCTGCTGTACGCAGGCGAGGATCTGCTAGGCTCGTTCAAGGATGGCGAGCAAGTCAGCCTCTCGAAGGTGGCCATGCTGATGATTACGACGAGCGACAATACGGGCAGTCTCTGGCTCCAGCACCTCTGCGGCACGGGCACGGCTATCAATGAATGGCTCGCCGAAAACGGGATGGAAGGCACGCGCATGAACTCGCGCACGCCCGGCCGCCGCGGCGACTGGGAGCGCTATGGCTGGGGGCAGACAACGCCCCGTGAAATGAGCGAACTGCTCGTCATGATCCGCGAGGGCCGCGCCGTCAGCCCGGCGGCCAGCGAGGAGATGTACCGCCTTCTCACCCGCATCTATTGGAACGACGAAGCCCTCAGCCAAATCCCACCGACGGTGCAGGTTGCCTCGAAGCAAGGCGCCGTCAGCCGCTCCCGCTCGGAAGTCGCCCTCGTCAACGCCCCCAGCGGCGACTACGTCTTCACCGTCGTCACTAACAACCAAGAAGACGCCAGTTGGGAATACGACAATGCTGGCTTTGTTCTTCTCCGCGACGTCTCACGCACGCTCTGGCAGCACTTCGAACCCAACAGCACGTGGCAGCCGACGCCGGGCATGGAGACGTACTGGTAAGACGGAACACTAGTCCAAGTTACCATGCGCAACGAGGGTTTGTGCTGGACTAAGCAGACTATCTGCGGCCGGAAGCGTCAGCCTGACCGTGGTGCCTTCGCCGAGGATACTATCGAGCTGTACGGCGCCGTGCATGGCTTCGACGAGTGAACGCACGATGCTTAAGCCAAGTCCGGCCCCTTGGCCAGAACGTGCAGCGTCAGCGCGGACGGCGCGTTCGAAAACATGAGGCACGACATCTGGTGGGATGCCACTTCCGGTATCCGTCACGGCTATCGTTACACCATCTGGCACATGTCCGGCTTGCAGCGTGATCTGACCACCGGCAGGGGTATACCGCAAGGCATTAGCAAGAAGATTTGCTAGGACTTGTGCGAGCCGATCTGGATCCGCATAAAGGTCGGGGGCCTCATCAGTGGCAACACGAATGGTAATGCCTGCTGTCGTCGCTTGGGCTTCGAAGGAGGTGGCCGTATGCTGTAGTGCTTCGGTGGTACGGATGCGCGTTACATGAATGGGCAATTCACCGGCGTCAACGAGTGCAAGCGTGTGAAAACTTTCTATAAGCCGTGATAGACGCTTGGCCTCCACACGCGCTGCGCGAATACGCTGAGGTGTGGGTTCGAGCACGCCCGTTTCAATGAGTTCGAGTGTGCCGAGAACGGCCGTCACTGGTGTTCGCAAGTCATGTGAGACGTTCGCCGTCATCTGACGCCGCAACGCAGTGGCCTCATCAAGCCGCATACTCATGGTATTGAAGGCATCGGCCAAGGCCCCAATCTCGTCGGCACGATGAACTTCGACGGACTGCCGCAACTGCCCCGAGGCAATAGCACGTGCAGCTGAAGTAAGGGTGCGGAGCGGTTGGACGGTGAGTCCTGCAAGCCACGCGCCAACCGCGAGGGCCACAGCTAGCGCTAGTGCGAGGGCCACAGCCAGCGCATCCGAAGCCGAAGCAATAAAGCGGGCCTCAGGACTTGACGCCGGAAACTCTTCTAAGGCATCGGCAGCATTACGTGGAATGAATGCAGTGCCTACATGGACATTATCGACAATGATGGGCCGACCGGTTTCAAGGTCATCGTCTGTGAGTTGGTCACCTGCGGCATGTGTATCGAATGGTCGAAGTACGTAGCCTGACGCATCGGCTAGCCCAAAGTTGATGTCACCCCCTTGGCTGGCTGGTGAAGGTCGGCGTTCATCTCGTGCGCCTCGACCAGGACGCGCACGTGGGGGCGGAGGTCCCCCTTGTCGCGAATGCGGCCCCACGCGAGGTGGGTTACTTGTCAGCGCACCCGTCGTGCGCGCTTCAGCTGTCGCACTTGCCACAAATACATCAAACGACTCTTCAATGATAAACTGCTGGAAGGCATGCGTGGTTGTTAGCCGGACGGCTACCGCCACGAGCAAGGCTTCGAGAAGGCATACGGCTACAAGAGCCAAGATCCATCGAGAGCGTAGCGAGCGAATCACCATGAGATTACCTGAGGGGCGAATCGATAGCCTACACCAAATACGGTTTCAATGTGTGTAGGCTTCTTTGGATTGGCTTCGATTTTAGTACGTAAGTTACGAATGTGGGAGTCGACCGTCCGCTCGGACCCGTCGAAGTCGCGTCCGAGCACACTCAAGAGATGAAGCCGAGAGAGCGCCCGGCCCGATGCGGCCATCAGCGCATGCAGCACAGCAAACTCAGCAGGAGTAACATCCATGGGTTGGCCGTTTACCTCGACCCGGTGGGCTGTAGGGTCCAAGGTGAGATGGCCTCCACGCAAGACGCCCTTTGGGTTGCTCCGGCGCAAAACAGCCCGGACCCGTGCCTCGACCTCATGGAAACTGAAGGGCTTCGTAACATAGTCGTCGGCACCTAGTTCGAGCCCCTTCAACTTGTCGTTCTCCTCCGTCCGAGCGGTCAGCAGAATCACCGGCGTCTCCCCTTCGCGCCGCAACGCGCGGACAACATCGAACCCATCTAGCCAAGGCATCATAACATCGAGCAAAACCAAATCTGGCCGCGAGGCTTGCGCTACAGCAAGCGCTTCTTTGCCATCAGCTGCTGTTACGACGGTATAGCCCAGTGCCTCGAAGAAATCCCGAAGCAAATCACGAATAGCATTGTCGTCATCGGCTATGAGCAAGGTTATGGCCATACGTACGTGTTTTCAATCTGCCATCTCGTGGCGTAAAGTCTGGACATCCTCAATGAGTTGGCTGACCGCAGTACGATTCATGCCGTTGTAAATGCCGCGTATCCGTCGCTGGCCGTCGAGCAAATAGAAACTCTCGGTGTGTGTGAACGCGGCATTGAGATCTGGTGTGGCTTCGCCAAGGTCATCATCGGCGAAATAGGCTTCCTTGCCCAATGCGTAGATGGCGTCCTGCTCCCCCGTTACCAGATGCCAACGTTCAGCAATAACACCCATGCGTTGGGCAAAGGCTTGTAGGGCTGCTACACTATCGGCTGCAGGTGTCACCGAGTGGGAAAGCAAGAGGAGGTCGTCTTCATCGGCAAATGCCTCCTGCAGCCGCTTCATGTTTGCTGTCGTCATCGGGCAAATGCCGGGGCATGCGGTGAAGAAGAAGTTCGCGATCGTGATGTGCCCGTCCAACGCCGTTTCCGTGATGCGTTCGCCCAACTGGTTCGTCAGGGCAAACGCCGGGATTGCGTGAAAGTCGGCCGGGACATCGGCCTCGGTGGCAAACCAGTGTGGCGTAAAGTCACCATCCGCATAATACGGGAGCGGTTCTGCTAGGTCCGCTTGTATCTCAGGAGACGATGGAGCCGAACCAGACGCGGCATCGTGGCAACCTACAGCAACAGCTGCGAGCAACAAGGTAGGCAATAGGATAAGGAGTCGGGTCGTCATGTGTGGGGTGTCTTAATTGGTGACGATTTGCTCATCGTCGAGTTCGTAACAGAGATTGGCCCGCTTGAGGCCATAGATGCGCCCGTTGCGTGCTTCGTAGTTGGTGTAGAGTGCGCCATTTTCACGCCACGCCCGCTGGAGGCCGTCCTCTTTGCCGTTGACCAGACGCACCTCTTTGAACAGGGCTCCGCTCCGGTACCATTCACGCTGGATGCCATGCGCTACGCCATCAACATAGTTTGATACCGACCGCCGCTTACCATCGGGCCACCATGTCTCGATACGTCCATGCCGCCGACCGTTGTGGTAGGTGCCCCGGAAGCTACGTGTACCATCATGATACCAGCGTTCCGTAAGGCCAGAGCGAAGCCCCATGCTATAGGCCGCCTGTTCTGTGCGTATGCCAGCCGATACGTCGATTTGCGTGCCGGTGAAGAGGTGGCCGGCATACGTGACGCGTCCAGATGCATCACGTCCTAGCTGTTGGCCACGGACCTCGCCCGCATCGACCGTCACTTGGATGGGTTCAGGCTCAGGAGAATTGTCTAGCCGGTTACTCAGAAGAGCAAGCGCGGCTACGGCAACTACTCCGAGCACAGCACTAGCGAATCGCATTAGGCGTACCTTGATAATCACCAGGGAAAAGGATGTAGTACGTATTGAGGTACAGCTCGTTTTGGATATGGTAGTGGTACTCACCATCCGGGTTGTGCGGGGTAGGGCCAAAATGCCCCCCGGAGGCGTCTAAATCAGCGGGATACGTACCATCAGGGTCGCGTCGTCCATAGAGGAAGAATCCGTCGGCCATGATGCCAATAAGCGCATCATCATCTTCCGACCAAGCCTTGGTTTCTAAGTGGTAGTGGTAGCTCTGCGGGCCGGTATGGGCACCCGTGTAGTCGAGCGAACCGGCTGCGTCATCTAAGGGGACATTCGGGCCCTCTTGGTCGTTGTAGATCATGCCTCCACTGACTGCAATCCCAATGGCGCCCAAGCCTGTAGCTGTCGTCGTGCTGCTGCGGGTTGGATTGGCTGAGACGGTCAGTGAATATGAACCGTTGAAATCATCGATATTGCCCGGTGCCATCTGGCCGAAAGACGTAACCGTAGGTGCTACATAGAGCGGGTGGTCGGTTGCCGCCGCAGCAGTCGTATGGAGCCCCATGGGGCCGTTAATCGAGCGCTCGTTCGTATTCGACCAATACGGTGAGGTATGGTTAGGAAGACCATTGCTCTCAATAATTACCTCATCGCCGACGAGTACGATGGTCACATTGTCGGCGTCAAACGCGTCAAAAGCAGCATGGAGTTCATTGGTAGTAGGTGTGCCATCGTCATCATCCATGGCTGTCGACGAGTCGCAACCCAAAAAGATAGCCAGAGCGACTAAGGCAGCCCCAAGGAAGGCAAGCTTAGAAAAAGGCGTTTGCATAACAAAAGACCGTTTTGGAGAAGAGTAAGTGTGTAACAAGAAGCTAGGTTGTAGATGTCCAGATCTTGTGCAGACGCTCCAATCCGATGTTTTTGATAAACAAAAAAGCTAGGACCAAGGAATCCAACCATGGGTGTTTGGATCGTGCCTAATAACTTGTTCTGCGTGCTGCTCATCTGAACATCAAGCAGATATAGCGGCGCTCGAAATGGTTGATGCAATGCATTAGCGTTTGTGCTTGACGCCGCTGCCATTGGCTGTTGGCTATTGGCCGTTGGGTCTCGGCTCGCAGGTCGCGCCCCATCCGACTCTTATCGTCAACCCATTCGATTCCTGCTATATCTTTGTGCTAGCAAGCAATAATTGGGACACGCCACGCATTAATCATCTGTCGTTGAGTCGCCGCCTGTCAGAAGTCCTCACACTCCCACCCACCCATGCTACGCAACTACCTGAAAATCGCCACGCGTAACCTACGTCGGCACCCGTTCTATGCCGCCATCAATCTAACGGGTCTGGGTGTAGGCTTGGCTTGCTGTTTACTCATCATGGTCTTTGTCCAACATGAGTTTGGGGTGAACCGGCAGTTCGAGAAAAGCGACACCGTCTATCGGATCAACCGCGTCCTGCACGAGCAAGGAAATACGGTGAGTCTCGTCAGCTACGCACCGTTGGCGCAGACGTTGAAGACAGAAGTGGCGGGGGTTACGAATGCGGTGCGGTACACAGGTATTGGTGCCGATATCCGTGTCGGCGAGACGCCATTCCGGGTACCCATCCTGATTGTCGGTCCGGAGCTGTTCGAGCTCTTTGATTTCCAGTTCATCGCGGGAGATCCCGAGACGGCCCTCCAACAACCCAACGCCGTCGTTCTCACCGAACCCGAGGCGATCAAGCTCTTCGGACACACCGATGTGCTTGGTGAAGTGCTCCGCATTGCCACGTGGGGCGGTGACGGTGAGCAGGTTTTCCAAGTGACCGGCGTCATCGAGCGCCCCGCGTACAACTCCATCACATACATCGGGCAAAATGAAAACGGCATCTTGGTGCCTTTTGCCAATGCCAACGACTTCTTCGAGGGGGCCGCATTCGATACCGACTGGCGCATCCTGAACACAGTCACGTATGTGGAACTCAGCGAGGAGATGCCTCCCAAAGCGCTTGAGGCGCTGTTGCCCAGCGTGGTGGAACGCAACCTTCCAACTTCTTTCGACCAAGGTGTTTCGCTTCAGGTGGAATCGTTGCGGGATGTCTACCTCAACGAAGGCGGTGGTGCGGCTCGGCGGTTGGCGCAGTTGTTGTCGTTAGTTGCCCTACTGATCATTGGTGTGGCGTGCTTTAACTACATCAACGTATCGACGGCACTTGCCGTCTCGCGGGCAAAGGAAGTAGGCATGCGAAAAGTTCTGGGCGCGTCGCGGGTTCAGTTGGTGGGCCAGTACCTTGGTGAATCCGTCTTGGTGTGTGGCGTGGGGATGCTGCTAGGTGTGGGTCTTGCCCAACTTGGTGTTGCGCCGTTCAATGCACTCGTCGAACGCACGCTGGCCGTACCCTATTCCTCGCCCCTATTTTGGCTGCTGATTGCTGGTGGTACGTTGTTGGTTGGCGTGGTGGGCGGCGTGTACCCGGCGTTCTACTTGGCTGCTGCCCAACCCGCCAAATCGCTGAAAACGTTGGCACGTTCAGGCAAAACGGCCGCGCGCATTCGGCGAGGCCTCGTGGTCGTACAGTTCACCATTGCTATCGGCCTGTTCGTTGCCGCTGTGGTGGTGAGTCGGCAGGCCACCTTTATCGCAGAGCAAGACGTTGGGTTTGACCGGGAGCAGGTGCTTGCGGTGTCGTCGCTGCCCCGCGAGTGGACGCCCAGTGGTGTGCAAAAGCTGGACGTGATTAAACGCACGGTGCAGGATATTGCTGAGGTCGAACACGTGAGCATCGCATGGGGGCCGCCAGGGCCACGCTATACGGGCATTACGTGGGACTTCGTACCGGAAGGCGGCGATGCCGAGCATCCGCTCTCGGTGCCGATTTCGCACGTAGACCCGGATTTCTTGGCGACCATGGGCATTGGCCTCGCCGCAGGTGCTTTTTTCGAGCCAAGTCAAGCCGATCCAGAGCCCGTCGTTGTGCTCAATGAGACGGCCGCGCGCATGTTTGGCTGGGAGCAGCCTGTTGGGCAATACATCACGACCAATGAGGCTACCTATCGGGTGTTGGGTGTGGTTAAGGACTATCACACCGAAGGGTTAGAGCGCCCGATCGGTCCGCTGGCGCTCGTGGATGTGCGGCACGTGCCGTTGTACCGAGAGCTTTTGATTCGTTTGCCAGCCGAGGGTGCAGAAACGCACCTCGCAGCCGTTCGCACAGCGTGGGCTGAGGTCTATCCCAGCGTTGCGTTCGACTATTACTTCGTCGATCAACAATGGCATGACCAGCACACATGGATCTGGCGCACCAAGACGATTGCCGAACTTGCTGCCCTGCTCGCACTCTTTGTGGCCTGCTTAGGCTTGCTCGGCATCGTCTCGATCAGCGTTGGGCAGCGCAGACAAGAAATCGGCATCCGCAAAGTAGTCGGGGCGAGTCTGCCTTCGGTTGTACGCCTGCTTTCGATCGATTTCCTCAAGCTTGTAGGTGTGGCGATTATTCTGGCCACGCCGCTCGCCTATCTGGCGATGCATCGATGGCTGGCGGGCTTTGCCAACCGGATTGACCTTGAGGCTGGCGTCTTCGTTTGGGGAAGTCTGTTCGTCCTTGCCATTGCCGGAATCACGGTCTTGATGCAATCCCTCCGGGCAGCTTTGCTGAACCCGGTGGACGCACTTAAGGATGAGTGAGTAGCTCTAGGCGCACAACACGGTAGCACAAGATTGCTTGCTGACCTGACAGCGTGAGGTCTGGTCCTTCCGAAACATACGGGCAGATGCATCGTGTAGCTCCACGCATGATTGCGTAGTCATTACATGTAGATCTGCTTAAACGCAGTCCATAAGTATTCGAGCATTTCCTATATTCCACTGCTTGCTTAATAACGTTCAAGCCTATGTGGACATGGTTCGTCACGGTATACTTTACAAGCAGCTAGAGATCTTCGTCGCCACGCTATTTTGTACGTACGCACTAGCGTGCCATGTGCATCCTGCACAAGCCCAAACGTCTTATCGCGTATCGGGCTATGTCACCGACGAAGCGTCCAGCGAAGCGCTCCCTGGCGTGCATGTCTTTATCGAAGGCTCTTCGCTCGGAGGCATTACCGACCTACAGGGACGGTATTCGTTTACCGTGCCTTTCCGATTGTTCGAGTACAAGCTCGTCGCGTCCATCATTGGTTTTACGAGCAGCGTGAAGCCAATGTCTTTAGCCCAACCGGCTGACATCGAGGTCGACTTTGAGCTTTCAGAAAGGGTGTATCAGCTCGATGGTGTCGAAGTTTCGAGCTCCAACAAAGCATGGAAAAGGAACTTGAAACGCTTTAAGCAGCTTGCTTTCAGCACAACCAAGCATGCTCGGCATTGTACGATTCTGCAACCAGAACTGCTTTCGTTACGCTACGACGAGGCCACGGAGGAATTGGTAGCTTTATCAGAGGAGCCGTTTGTCTTCGAAAACAAGGCGCTTGGCTATGTGGTTGCCATTCACAATTTTAGGATGACGGGTACCCCTGCTGGTTACAAGTGGGAAGGCAATGCACAATTCACGGAGATGGCCGACCCAAACGGTGAAAAAACCGCAACGTGGCGAAAAAGCCGGGCCAAGGTGTACCAAGGCTCTCCCCGTCATTTTTTTCAAACGCTGATCTCCGGGACGACGCGTGACGAGGGTTTTATGGTCACAGCGGTGTCTCGCCTAGGTGTTCAGCCAGAAGGGCTAATGGGCGACCCGCTTGATCGTCTTTTTCGGGTTAGCCAAGTCGATGAACGTTTCTGGCGTATAGATTTCTCGGAGATCCTTGCGGTGGTTTTCCGCAAAGAGTCTGAGCCAGCATCGTATGCACGGTACCAAGTGAACAGGGGTTTGGTCCCGGTAGGTGCAAAGGCCAATAGAGGCCCGTATCAATACTCTTGGTTGATCTCTAACCGGTCCACGTTGCTAGTCGATCAGTACGGCAATGAGTATGGCGACTTTTCTGCGGTGCGGTATGGCTATTGGGAATGGGAGCGTCTGTGCGATGTCCTCCCGCTTGATTATGTGCCCAATCCTTAGAGACTGTTTGGTAAGTCATGCAACACGGCGGATCATGATGCGAATGGCA
>CAYYHN010000026.1:0-14784 GCA_964471245.1 uncultured Rhodothermaceae bacterium
CACCCTTCCGATATCGATGCAATAATCCACCTTCGTGCCACATTTTTGTTCGGATGAACTGAGCAATGCCTTGGGCCACGTCAAGCATTTTTGAATGATCCAGCAAACGACTTGCTCTAGCAAGGGCAGCGAGAAGCAACCCATTCCAATCGGTCAGTACCTTATCATCCAACAGGGGCCTAATACGCTTGGACCTAACGTCCAAAAGCTTGATGCGTATACGTTCAAGGGCCGCGTGGAGTACCGTTTCGTTTACGCCGATCGTATCCGCAATCTGTCCAATGGGCTCACTTAGATGCAAAATATTTTCACCGGTCCGCCGATGTGTCGCTTCATCCAAATAATTGCCACGTCCTTCGATGTGATATACGCGGCTCATGAGTCGCATTTCATCGTCAGATAGGTATCGACTCAATTCGCTCAGTGACCAAACATAGAATTTACCCTCTACGCCCTCGCTGTCGGCATCTTCAGCCGAGTAGAATCCCCCATCTGGGTAATGCATATCACGTAATAAGTAGACGAGCAACTCTTTGCACACTGCTTTAAATCGCACTTCTTTGGTCGCAGCGTACCCTTCTGCATACGCCAAGAGCAGCAGAGCTTGATCATAAAGCATCTTTTCGAAGTGCGGTACGAGCCACTCAGCGTCGGTGCTGTAGCGGTGAAAACCGTAGCCAACTTGGTCAAACAATCCACCATTGCGCATAGCATGCAGCGTGTGTGCCGCCATATCAATCGCAGTAGACTCATCGTAGAGCTGTCCGTACCTGAGGAGAAAGATGAGGTTGTGCGGCGAAGGAAATTTGGGCGCGTTCCCAAATCCACCTCGTTCGGCATCATAGCGTTGTGCAAATTGGTGAAAAGCGATACGATAGTGCGAACTGTCCAGTCCGGCCTCAGCAGGAGCAGTCTTCGCCATCGAATGAAGTGCCCCTATCAACTCTTGTGCTTGCAGATGTATATCGTCCCGCTTGTAGTTCCACACATATTGAATGCGAGGCACTAAATCTAGCATACCCATCCGCCCTTGTCGCGTTGTTTTAGGTACATAGGTGGCTACATAAAAGGGCTCACCTTCGGGTGTTAACAGTACATTTAGTGGCCATCCACCTTGCCCTCGCATGAGTTGACAAACCATCATGTAAATATGGTCGATGTCAGGACGCTCTTCTCGGTCCACTTTCACCGAGACAAATGCCTCATTCATCAACTTGGCTACATCTTCATCCTCAAACGATTCCCGCTCCATTACATGGCACCAATGGCACGTAGCATAGCCGATGGATAAGAAGATTGGCTTGTCCTCTGCACGAGCTTTCTTAAACGCTTCATCACCCCAAGGATACCAATCTACCGGGTTGTGTTGATGCTGGAGCAAATATGGACTTTGCTCGCTCGCTAATCGATTTAGATGGGCCATGTTTGGCGATTGGATTCGGGCAAGTCCATTAGCTTGGAGCCTATCAACTCGCCATGAAATAAAAACCCCGCCTGCCAAGAGTTACAGCAGGCGGGGAGTATCAGGAGCAGCGTCTAGCTAGTATGCCCCGCCAAAGAAAATTGCGTTCAAGAACAGACCATTGGTCCCGTACCAAAACGCTCGGAAATTTGGATTGTCTTGCATGGCGACCACGCGTCCACCACCATAACGAGCCGCGACAACCGAGGCACTGTTGCCTGATTGCTCTGCTTTTTCTTCAGAAAGATACCCCGACATCAACGGTTCATCCGTGTAGACGGCCACATTGGAGCCTGGCTGCGAGGACGGCTCATAGAACGTACTGCTATTTCGGAACATCGGAATAGTCGCATCAAAACCGAATGCAATCGGATGAGTTTGGTCGAGCTCAGCTTCGAAAATGGATCCGCCGATGCGTTGTGCTCCACTCACAAACGAAACATCTGCATAGGCTACATCTTTTAGGAGCGAATCCATATCAAATGGCTTGGCATCGAGGCTGAGCAATTCGTTGCGAATGGCCCATGAGACGCTGCTACCACTGGTAGCGATCAAGCGCCCACCTTGGCGCACCCAACTTTTGAGCGCGTCCACATCCATACCACCGTATGACCCGCCAGCCATCACGATCGTGTTGTAGCGACTCAGATCTGCACGACCTACCCAGCTTACTTCCAAAAGAGACACAGGTACGTGCATGCGTTCTGTAAGCAAGTGCCATGCTTCACCCATGTTGTTCATGCTGGTCCCATCACCAGAGAGCAGTGCAATGCTTGGCATTTGGAGCCAGGAGCTACTCGGACCGCCGAGTTCTGGTCCTTCTGGAGTCCATCCCGAGTCGACAGCATAAAATGTAACATGGTCCTTATTCGCCCGCTCCTCTAGCAGCGAAAGGAGCACATCGGCGGATGGGCCATTTCCATCGCGGCGTTGCAAAGGGATAACGACTGCTCCTCGGTCGAATTCGATGGGCACGCCGTTAACATTTGCGGTAAAAGGCTGGCGCATCAATCGAGGTGTCACACCTGCCTTGTGCAATTGGTACAAGGCACGAGCGCTGTAATAGCGCCCCCAAGGCATCAGATACGCATACGGTGACGAACCACCTACAATGGCTCCTCCATCAAGTTCAACTTCATCAATCGCTTCGCCAAACAAACGCGATGGATTACTTGTTACGCGATGTACATCCACATCGAACGTCATCGGCATGGCCCAGCTTGAGACATCGTAAAAAAGCGAGTCAGTGAATTCGGTCATAGGTTCGAAGTTAGCAACCAACAAGCGCGACTGGGGCTGATCGATGGGAAGGATGACGGCCTCACCGGGTGCATACGTCACTCCGTCGATCGTGATGCTTTCTGCCAATTCATGTACAACTACACGGTGTTGCATCAGCGTTTTTAGCATATGCTGTGCTCGCGTACGATGGCGTGTAAGACTCACTATATAAGCGGTCATCTCTTGGTCACGAGCAAAAGATGGGGCTTGTTGGTAAAAATCCCGCTGATAGCCCAATAATTTTGTTCGCATGTTTACGAGTGCATCAGCCGTAGAGAGCGAGGTTAAGAATTGGTTCATCACCGTGTATGCATAGTGCATCGTCCCATCAGTCACTTCTGTCTCCAAAGCACGTGAGGAGCCTTGTTCAAATAGAATTCCGATGGTTCCATTCGCATCAGGGAATGTTGACCCTTTTCCATAGTAAAAGTCGTCGAACGATTCGCGGGCGTAATACAACGAACCGACGCCATCGAGGCGGCTAGCGTGATAAGCACCAATCTCGCCCGTCAGATCTTGATTGAGTTGCGGTGTATATGGATTGGTACGACTAGGTATACCAGGTTGGAAGAAATAGGTACTATTGCCTCCCATTTCATGGTGATCAGTCAGTACTTGGGGGCGCCATTGGTGAAAAAGGTCGATGCGACCTTTCGACTCGGGGTGGGACCCGATGAGCCAATCGCGGTTCAGGTCGAAGTAATAGTGGTTAGTACGACCACGAGGCCACGCTTGGTTATGCTCACGATCTTGCGGATCCGTTGTATGAACCGCACCTCGATTGCCGTTTGCCCAATCCACAAAGCGGTCCCGACCATCCGGATTCATCATGGGGTCGATAATCAAGACTGTGTTGTCCAAAAGAGCGTCAATCCATTCGCCTCGTGCGGCAGCTAAATGGTAAAGAAAGAGCAAGCTAGCCTCCGTTCCGCTTGCCTCATCACCATGAATACTGTATCCCAAGTAAGCAACAACGGGCATTTCCTCTAGTTCTGCGTCATCTACACCATTTGGATCATCTGAAAGCCGAAGATTTGCCAACCTAATTTCTTCCAAGCGTGCATGATTTTCAGGTGAGGTGACGATGGCATGCACCATCTTGCGGTGCCCGTAAGACATGCCATGTGTGCCCATCATCACGCGGTCACTTGCTGCTGCAACTTCTTCAAAGTATTCAATGACTTGATCGGGTCGGGTGTGGTATTGACCAATCTCATGACCGAACACGTCTACGTGAACAGGGATGTCAGGATTGTGCCCCGTTATTCCCGGTAATGGAACGTCGTAAGTAAAGGGGAGCTGTTGTGCAACAAGTGCTGTGGGTAGCAGCCATAACATAGCTGCAAACACAATTGAACCGAGATGGCGCATAATTCAGCGATACGTTGGTGGAAAACTACTGGTCTAGAAGCGCGCGAAGGTAGGATGCGTCCTCCATGGGCGCAAGAAAACGTCCTACATCTAAAGAGGTTCTGCTATAAGATGCACCTCCCATCTTACTGCTTGCACGCAAATGATATCTCTATCTCACTTGTCCCATTCTTAAGGCCGCCTGAGGACGATGATTAAGTCCATCACATTGGTGTGCGTTGGACCTGTCATGAGACGCTGACTAAGATGGCGAAAGAAAGTACCAGCGTCATTGTTCTCCAAAAAAGTACTAGGATCGAGTCCTGCGTTGCGCGCAAGTGTAGCGGTTTCTGATGTAACCCATGCCCCAGCAGAATCGGTGGGCCCATCTATACCGTCTGTTCCTCCACTAAGTAGTACAATGGATGCGGACTCTGTTCGTTCTTCCAACACGAGTGCAGCAGCAAGCGCAAGTTCTTGGTTCCGTCCTCCATTTCCAGTACCTCGTACCGTAACGGTCGTTTCACCACCCCATATCCAACAGGTTGGACCGTTTATCCTGTGCTTAAAGACCTCTTGAATGATATTTTGCCCAATATCGCGTGCCTCTCCTTCGATTAAAGGATGTCGTAGCACGTTGTAACCTGCTCTTGCTGCCGCCAGATGAACAGCCTCTTGTGCGAGTTGATTGGTGCCAAGTAGTGTTACGGAGACATGATCGAACGTATGCTCTTTACGATCTAGGTCCCCTTGAACCTGCTCAGCAAGCCAGTTCCGTATGGACCGTGGCACGGAAGCCCACAAGTTGTAGCTCTGAAGTACTTCGATCGCATCTGTAGTTGTTGTAGGATTTGGAGTGGTTGGCCCACTTGCAATAACGGACTTATCATCTCCAATCACATCTGACAACAAAAAAGTTTCTACACCTGCAGGAAATGCAGCTTCAGCAAGGCCACCACCGCCCAGAATAGAGAGTGTTCGCCTCACGGTATTCATTTCATGAATATCTGCACCTGCACGTAATAACCCTTCGAATACTTCCTGCCCTTCAATAAGGGAAATCGATTCGTCAAAGTACGCCCACAGAGAAGATCCACCTCCCGAAATAAGTGCAAGTAAGAGATCGTTGGGACCAAGCGATTTAGCTAATGCATGCGTTTCCTGTGCCGCTTTTATCCCTGCTTTATTGGGTGTAGGATGACCTCCTTCGACCAAGCTTATCCGCTTTGGCTTAGGAAGCTGCGCCGGATAAGCAGCAATATAACCTTCGGGTACAACAACGATGCCTTCGCTAATGTGTGGGCACACAGCTTCTAAACATCCAGCCATCGCCATTGAAGCTTTACCTGCACCAACAACGACTACACGATCCGCCGAAGTAACAACGGAATTGATTCGCTGAACGATTTCTGGCGTCCATAAATGTTCTGGTCTGACTCGATCAACACCTGCTTGGAAGAATGCAATGGCATCGCGTACTACTTGTGCGTTCATGGCTTAAAACTTGGTATCATGTTCTGCATTGCATAAAGTACCTAGCACATCCAGTAATTCCTCGATCACTTGGCACATTTCCTACTTAAACCGCCTATGAGACTCCAATTTATCGTTGTGCTTTGCTTTTGGAATGTAACCGCACTACTCGCCCAAGCGCAGCAGCCGTATGCGGACTCATTGCGTGCATTGATCGTGCTCGTCCGATTTGCGGATGATACATCTGTTGGAGATCCACGTGTCAATTTTCGTGAATGGCCAGTCGAGGCCACGGTTCAGCCGCCGTCGTTTGCCTCCCACCTGCTTTCCTCGTCACCACATCCCCCTTTCGCGGATTCCTCACTCACTGCCTATTTTCATCAGCAATCACAGGGACACTTCATCCTGTTCGGCGATGTCGCATCAAGGATTCACGTAACCGCCCAACCCGAATCCTACTATCATCGCCCCATTGGTCATTTCGGGATGCTTACTACTGAGGTGCTCACTCGGCTCGATGATAACGGGGTCGACTTCCGACGATACGATTATAACCAAGACGGCCTCCTCGACCATCTATTCATCATCATTCGAAGCGGCAGCCTTAGAGACCAAAAGCGGTATACTTGGACGGGTATTTCTTGTCTTGACGCTCGGTGTGGAGGTGGTCTTGCGGGAGGTGGCTACCGACCCACCATTGAATTCGATGGTATCAAGGTTGACTGGGATCGCTCTGGCTCCATCAATTGGAATAGGACACCGGGCAATGTTCACACGCACTATTACTTAGTACGGTTAATGGCCAATGAACTTGGGCATGACCTGTGGGCTAATCACTTTGTTCATATTCCAGCAATCACCAGCAATGATGTCCCGTATTCTAGCAACCGCTCCTCTGGTACCAACAGCCTTGGTTACGTACTTATGGCTGGCGCCGGAGGTGGCCTTGACTGCCGAGGTGACGAAACCATTTCGGCGTTTGAACGCTATCTGCTCGGATGGATTGACTGCCCAATCTTAGAGCAGGCTGGCACATACACACTTGGTGACCTGTACATGACGGGTGACTGCTTCCGCATTGCTGTCCCATCACTTCGCCCCAGCGGGACACTTTTTCTGTCGAATCGTACCAAACTCGGCCCCTTCGACCGCTCGAGAATGAGTGGCATCAACAAGCAATTTGACATTGGCTTACTACGTACCGAGGGACTGCTCGTCCATTTAGCAAATGGTCACTTGCTCGATATGATTCCAGCAGACAATTCGCTTGATCTCCACCCAGAGAGTCCACCTTATTATGGTGACCTTTTTGGAAGCAACACGGTTGTGCAACTCACTCCATGGACTCGCCCCAATAGCAACGGATATACACATACACCATCGAACTTTGACCTCGCTTATGTAGGGCTAGATCAGATCTCTCAGGAGGAAGATGGTTCACTAGCGTTTATCTTCGAACCTGACATGCGAATAAACCCCAACTTCAGGGCTGACGCATGGTTTACTCCTGGTCAACGCGTCGTAAGATTAAGCGGCCACGCCGAAATCGAACGGGGAGTTACCGTCTCTATCAACTCTGTTGTACATATAGAAGGGAAGCTTACTATCCAATCAGGGGGCTTCTTAGAGATTGGCCCAGAAGGATCCCTACATATTGATTCTGGTGCAGTACTAAAAATGGAATCAGGTTCGAACTTTATTCAGGAAGGAACGCTCCACTTATCTGGGCTAATCCAGCGTTTTCCTTTTGTAAATTGGATACGTTCACCAACGAGCACAGTTTTTGCCCCTTTGAACTAACAAACTATCGCAGACCCTTTATCGTGTCTATGAAAACGCTCTTTCTATATCGACATGGAAAATCGGATTGGGATGCAGATTACTATGGCGATTACAACCGCCCACTTGCCAAACGAGGAAAAAAAGCGGCCGACTTAATGGGGCGTTTTCTTCAGGCAACTCGACAAGTCCCTGACGTTATCATTTCTTCAGGTGCCTTGCGAGCATGGACAACAGTGATACGTTCCATAGAGGCCGGAGATTGGAACGTAGCTAAAGTGATCAGGCAGACGGAGTTATACAGTGCTGATACGAGAACTTTGCTATCCTACATCCATGCACTAGATGACAACCACACTTCTGTTATGCTGGTTGGTCATGAGCCGACGTGGTCTGAGATGGTGTCGCACTGCATCGGAGGTGGAGAGGTACGGTTTCCTACCGCTGCTATTGCTCGGATTCAGTTTGAGAAGGATAGATGGAGTGATATACGCTTTGGAACGGGCGAATTAGTCGCGCTCTTTCCACCTCGTCACTTACCACACATCCAAGCCTAATCTAAACGATAAAGTGGGTCTTTCTCCCAATGCTTTGCATTGTGCAATATGTAAATCTTCGCACGCTTGCTTTCTTGGGAGGAACCAAGTTCACGGCAGGTATGACCGTCCATCCATAAAGCTACGTTCGGTGTACCACGTTGGGATACAACTGCCTCCAAACAAGAAGCCTTAAGGCTAACGATTAAGGGTTCAATAGAACGGGCTGGTTGCTTTGACCAAATAGAGGTACTACCGTCTTCAATATTTAGGATGAGATGAATGTGGTTAGGCATGATTACATAACCATCGATCTCTACTCCCGCTTGTTCTATGCTCCACGATGTCAAGGCAGCCTCAACGCAGCACCCGATTGAATTTACTCTTATGTTCAAATCTTCGTAGGCTGCAAGTAAGCATCTTTTCTGTGATGTGATCAGTGTTACGAAGTATGAGCGAGTTCTAAGCATATGAACAAAGAAGGAAGCTTAACTCTTCCTCCTTACGCGTACCGTCTTGGCATGGATTCCGCCAAGCGAGGATTATCCTCAGCACTTCACTTTTCAACTCAAGTTTGGACCTACCGGTCCTAGCTTAAGGACACGAAGCATGGAAGCGAGAAAGCGTCAAAGACTGCAAGGATAACGCCTCCCCTTCGTTTCGTTGCCTCTTTATTTCATCCACTCTGCTCAAATTCAGACAAAAGGTCAAAACTTGGGTTGTTCACTATCTGAGCGCTCCAAAACCCATTTGGTTTAGATCTCCCAAACCGACGAGCCAAGCAAACGAAATCGCTTCGGGTGTGCCTTCGACATGGATCGGACATACGCTACCTCTGTAGTCCTGATCATGAAACTGGACCATTTTAGAATGTGCACGTTTGTAACTCCGGTCAAAATAGACGCGTGTTTGTTGGTGCTTCCCTAGTAGGCCAACACGTGCTAAACGCGCCCGTAGAAGTCCAGTAAGGATCTCGTCGCTTGCTCTATTGTGCCACAATAAATACTCAGTATCCCCAGACGGTTGCAAACGGCGAACTACAATCGGAGCCATATCTGTTTGGAATCGGTACTGGTTACCAAAAACAGGAACTGGCTTCAAAACGGCTTCTTGTACCGTTAATCCATACGCAACATGAGGAGAGTCCCTAATAGCTTTGAGTGCTTTTTTTCCTTGAGCTTCATAATAGAAAGAGAGTCGCCATTTTGCACCTTGCTCAAAGCAAAGACCGTCATTTTCTCTTTTACCATTATGTAGCCACCCATATGAGAAGAACCGTGCATCAGTATCTGCTGTTGGATTTATTCCCAACCATCGATGCACGGTATCATATAATTCAGGCAAGTGGTTAAACGGAATAACCTCTGATGAAGGGCTCAACGTCAATTCAAGCCGCATAGCATGCTGGAGTGTTTGCAAAGGTGAAATTCGGTTCACACTATGCCGGGTGGATCGTATGTCATGAGTGGTCTCTTTATGCTGAAGGAATACACCTTCCATACGATTCATAAAATCACGAGAATCCTCCCAATTCTGCACCAACTCATCCGCCGCGCGTGTTAAGTCATTTCGATAAGGAGAGGCTTGCTTGGATTTATATGGCAAATCAAGAAAACGGTGAGAACGGGGTGGGTGTTGCGATCTCATTTCTTCAGCATGGATTAATGATGCCAGTCCGAGTCTGACGCTAATCTGAGAAATGATTTCAACCCTTTATTCCAAGAAACAATGAAGTGTAATTGGGGACTGGTTCTCCTGTATCCAATCTGTAACTGTTCGACACCAGCTAATTCGTTCTGCTTGCTTTGAGCAAAGCTTGTAACATGGGTTGGGTTGCCTCAAAAGGGAAAATACCTATGAATCGACGTACGATATTCCCTTCCCTATCTACCAGAAATGAGACAGGCAACCCCCATACTCCACCAAACTGATCAGCAACGGTGTTATCGTCTAAGAGCACAGGATAGCTGACCGGATAGGCTTCCAGAAAAGGCTTTACGACTTCAGGGCCGTCAACATCCAGTGAAATGCCAATTACAGAAAAGCCTTGATCTGCATACTCCTTATGTAATTCGGAAAGTTCAGGCATCTCTTCGATACACGGTCCACACCAGGTTGCCCAAAAATTAACGAGTAGCACATCCCCCTCGAAGGAAGCACTAGATACCAAATTCCCTTCGACATCAGGGAGTTCAAAGGGCGGCATGTACAGCTCTTCTGCGAACGAACGTGGTGCAGTTGATTGAGGCAATGTTCGGATCGGTAAGTCCACCTCCGGTTGATTTCTCGGCCCGCAGCCCATTAAACCTATACTGAAAACAGCCAACGCAACGTAGATTCGGAACTGCATACGATTGATCTCAAATAACATCTTATGATAAGTTGAGTTCACCGATATCTGAACGTGAAGCCGAAACTTTGCTACGTATGGCTTCTACTGATATAGCATGGTGTGAGGCATCATAAACTACATTCCCTCGCACTATGAGTAGGACTTGAGGTGATTCGTGCTTTATGTTAAACTTATCTGCGATAGCGTTTGATAGTGCTCTGGATTGCTGAACCGTCAAACAATAGACTGCCGGATCGGATTGGTCACCCAGCTGCTGGACACGCCGATAGGCACTGTGGCTAATTGGACACGCATTGCTGTGCTTAAATAGCACAATGGGAGCTTCTTTTGAAGCTGCAATCGCCTCGTTCAAATGAGACGCTGTTTCCAGTGGCAGGAAAGAAGGCGAAGTCTGATGAAGCATACGTTTCAAGGATCCAAGTAGGGACATAGGAAGTTTTTAGGAGCGGTTGTATGCAAGCCGAAAGGGATGCGTTCGGTATAATCCAGCCGTGCTAGAACCATTCGGTAGCTACTTGGTTCTCAGGATGCCTGTTACGTTACATGTACTTTCTCTCCCACGCCGACTATGCCAATGACTACTGGAGCCGAAGCAATCCATTGGGACCTGAGCGACTTATATACAGACCATGATGCGCTTAAGGCGGATTTAGATCGCGCGTCCGAAGAAGCACAAACGTTTGCCGAGACATGGCGGGGCAAGCAAGCTTCAATGGCTCCTTCCGAACTCTTGCAAGCCTTGCAAGCTTTTGAAGCCTTGCAGGATCGGCTAGGGCGTGCGTTCACCTATGCTTACCTCTACTGGTCGACAGCTACCAATGAACCGGAGCGCGGTGCCTTGTTGCAAACCGTGCGCGAAGCCTATACCCGCATTAGCCAAGGTCTGATTTTCTTCGACTTGGAATGGACGGCACTGCCCGATGACGTAGCCGAGCGTTTGATGGAAGCGGACGAATTGGCTCACTACCGGCATGTGCTTGAAGTCAAACGGCTGGAAAAGCCGTATCTCCTCTCAGAGGCCGAAGAAAAAGTCCTCGCGGAGAAGTCAGTAACGGGACGTGCTGCGTGGGTTCGCTTTTTCGACGAAACGGTAGGTGCCATGCGTTTTACACTGCGTGGCGAGGAGATGACGCAGCAGCAGATCTTGAGCAAACTCTACGATGCCGACCGTTCTATACGCAAAGACGCAGCCTTGGCCTTTACCGATGGCCTTGTCGCGGAGTCTCGGACGCTGACATATGTCTTCAACACTATTGTGGCGGACAAAGCTTCATCAGATCGAATGCGGTCGTACCCTCATTGGCTTCGGAGTCGCAACCTTGCCAATGAAGTCGCTGATGAAACGGTTGAGGCACTGATCGGTGCCGTCACGGATCGGTATGACTTGGTGGCACGGTTCTATGCACTCAAGGGGAACCTCCTTGGGATTGACACCATGCAAGACTACGATCGGTACGCCCCGGTGAACGAGGCACAGACGATGTATACATGGGATGCAGCGCGTTCGCTTGTGCACGATGCATACAATGCCTTCCACCCAACGCTGGGCACCATCGTGCACCGCTTCTTCGATGAACACTGGATTGATGCGGCCTTGGCTCCGGGCAAGCGTGGCGGGGCCTTTAGTCACGGAGCCGTTCCGAGTGTGCACCCGTACATCCTCATGAATTACACGGGCAAGATTCGTGATGTGCAAACGCTCGCGCATGAATTGGGACACGGCGTGCATCAGTACCTTTCTCGCAAGCAAGGTGCCCTCCAAGCCCACACGCCGCTCACGACCGCAGAGACGGCTTCGGTTTTTGGTGAGATGCTCGTATTCCAGCGCCTCATGCAGCAAGAGTCCGACCCCGCCAACCAGCTTGCGATGCTGATGGGCAAGATCGACGATTCGATTGCTACGGTCTTTCGGCAAGTCGCGATGAATCGCTTCGAGGCACGCTTGCATGAAGCACGGCGTACAGAAGGTGAATTGTCAGCCGAACGCTTAGGTGACTTGTGGATCGAAACCCAGTCCGGCATGTTTGGCGATAGCGTAGCGTTAGGCGATCATTACCGGCACTGGTGGAGCTACATCCCACATTTCCTGCACACGCCAGGCTATGTTTATGCCTACGCCTTTGGCGAATTGCTGGTGCTAGCCCTATATGCGCGTTACAAAGAGGAAGGCGACGCGTTTTCGGAGAAGTATCTGGGGCTTCTTGAGGCGGGCGGCTCCGATTGGCCCCACCTGCTGGTAGGCAAGCTGGGCATTGACTTGGAAGATCCAGCGTTCTGGCACCAAGGGCTGGCGGCGATCGAAGCCCTAATTGCTCGTGCCGAAGATATCGCACGCGCCACAGCGTAACCTCGCGCCACACAGAGCGTAGTGCCTCGTGTTGCGAAGCGAAAGCTGGATCTGATGAAGCAATGGACTCGGTTGTTCTTACCTAAAACCCGCCGCACAAGGCGTGTCTGGGTAGTGGGCATCGTCGTCAGTGCTGGGGTACTGGCGCTGATCCATCTCCCCCCGTTCCTTGAAGCACCAGCCCGAGAGATAGTTTTTGCGCTATTCGGCCCGGTCTGCCACCAAATCCCTGCTCGTTCGCCTTCCATTGATGGTGTCTCCTTTGCCGTTTGCCATCGATGTTATGGGATTTATTGGGGCGTTCTCGGCGCGTTTCTAGCGTTTTTTGTGCTGTATCGAGCCACCCCTACGCTGCGTAAGCATCCGCTCCTCTTCTTGATTGCGGCATTAACACCGCTGGGCATCGATTGGGGGCTCAACTTCTTAGGCTGGTGGCACAATACCCCGCCAAGCCGTATGCTTACAGGTGGCATGTTCGGGGTGGCGCTTGGCTTTCTACTGGCCAAAGGAATCCTAGAGCAAGCTGCACGCAACGATTCTACCACGTCCTGATCCACCAACCCGCTACGCACATGTCACCTAAACAACAATCTATCTTGCTGGGTGGTCTCGTTATAGGAGTCCTCAGCACTTCATACCTCGGCGTCATAAACTCCTGTTGCTGCCTAGGTGTCATCTTGGGCGGCATGATTGCCGTTTGGCATTATACCAATGAAAACGAACTGACCATCATGGCGGGCGAAGGTGCTGGCATGGGAGCACTTGCAGGTGTTGCCGGGGCCATCCTCGCTATTGTCCTCGATCAAGTGATAGGGTTCGTTGGCTTACCCGACCAACAAGCCATTCAGCAGATGACACAAGAGTGGATGCAAAGCTTCTTTACGGGGAATCTAGATCCAGATCAGTTGGAGCAGATGCGCGAACAACAGGAAGCCCAACAAGAGCAGTTTAACACACCAATGATGCGGGCCGTCTTTATGGGCGTCGGCGTTGTTGTGTCTGCTATTTTTGGCGCGATTGGTGGTGCAATCGGTGCCTCGATGTTTAAGAAAGGTGGTGACGAGGTTGTAGAAGTCTAGTTTCGCTCAACTTAGTTGTCCAAAACTGAAAGCGGGGTGCCTAAACCATGAGCACCCCGCTTTTCATATTTATTAAGTTCGCTTAGCGAGCCGGGCGCTGGTAGAGGTACGCTAAGGGTTCCAAACGTAACCCGTCAGCATCCGCTACAGCGAATGTATTCTCGCGCCCCCAAATTTCAGCGCCGCCTACTTCGCCTTGCTTGTTGAGTGCATAGAACTTGACGTTAAAGTTGGGGCGACCTTCGTCGTCGAGCAGGCGTGCGAGTTTAGTGTGTGATGCAATCCGCTCACACGTGTACAAGCAGGCTTGTTGCGGGCTATCCCCCATGCGCATGCGTTCGACGATCAGGTGACAGGAAAGATTTTCGAGATTGGCTTCGCCGCGTCCCGTCGAACCCGCCGCTCCCACTTCGTTATCGACATAGAGCCCGGCCCCAATAATCGGCGAGTCACCCACGCGGCCAGGTATTTTGAAGGACAATCCACTCGTTGTCGTGACGCCGCTGATGTCTCCGGAAAGGTCGATGGCGGAGCAATGGATGGTCCCGTAGGTGAAGGGCAAATCCCGGAGGTCCATCCCAATATCCTCGCTGTCTGGATCCATCGGTGGGATGTAGTCATCACGCGTTGAGAGGTTCTCACGCCAACGGACCCAGACTTCGCGTGCACGATCAGTAAGCAGGTTTTCTTCTTTGAAGCCATGCATGCGTGCAAACTCAAACGCACCTTTTCCTACTAGCAGCGCATGGTCGGTGCGTTCGAGCACGAGCCGAGCGACATTGGATGGATGCATGATGCCTTCGAGCGCAGCAACGGACCCGGCCCGGCATGTAGGGCCATGCATCACAGACGCATCCAGTTGCACGACACCATCCGCATTGGGCAGGCCGCCGTATCCAACACTCATGTCATCAGGATCAGCCTCGACGATATTGACGCCAGCGATGATGCCGTCCATCGCATCACCACCGCTTTGCATTACTTCGATGGCGCGCTGCACTGTTTGCTGACCATTGTTACTAGAGATGGCTACAAGCCCCGAAGCAGGTCGCTTTACATTCGCCGCAGCAACCTCTCCAACCACCCGAGCACCGGGCATGAGGGTCGCAGCCACGCCAGCGAGG
>CAYYHN010000027.1:0-10481 GCA_964471245.1 uncultured Rhodothermaceae bacterium
CCATGTTGCTCGGCGATCGCTGCGGTGCCCATACGTTCCCGTATATCGAGATTAACAACAACACCGCCAAGGTCGAACACGAGGCAACGACCTCCAAAGTTGGCGAAGACCAGTTGTTCTACTGCGCGCAGCGCGGCATCGGCGAAGAGGAGGCGATCAAGCTGATCGTCAACGGCTTCGTGAAGGACATCATCGCCAAGCTACCGATGGAGTTTGCCGTCGAAGCGCAGAAGCTGCTGGCCATCGAGCTCGAAGGCTCTGTCGGCTAATCCCACCCTTATCTGATTTTAAACCTGATTCTTAGGAAAAACGCTATGTCGTTGCTTGAAATAAAAGACCTGTACGCTAGCATCGAAGAGAAAGAGATCCTTAAAGGCGTCTCATTGACGGTGAATCCGGGCGAAGTCCATGCGATCATGGGCCCAAATGGCTCCGGGAAGTCGACCTTGGCTTCGGTGCTGGCTGGCCGCGAAGAGTATGAAGTCACGAGTGGCTCGGTCACCTACGAAGGAGAAGACCTGCTGGAAATGGAGCCCGATGAGCGCGCTCGTGAAGGTGTCTTCCTTGCCTTCCAATATCCGGTGGAGCTACCCGGTGTGAGTATGAGCAATTTCCTGCGCACCGCCGTCAATGCCATGCGCGAGCACCGTGGTGAAGAAGAGCTGAGTGCCGTCGAATTTCTCAAGCTTATGCGGGAGAAAGCCAAGCTTGTCGAACTCGACCCTTCGCTGAAAAAGCGTGCCGTGAACGAAGGCTTCTCTGGTGGCGAGAAAAAGCGCAACGAAATTTTCCAGATGGCTATGCTGGAGCCAAAGCTCGCGATCTTAGATGAGACCGACTCGGGCCTTGACATCGATGCACTTCGCATCGTATCGGATGGCGTGAACAAGTTGCGTTCAGAAGGCCGTGGCTTCGTCGTCATCACGCACTACCAGCGTCTGCTCGATCACATTGTGCCGGATGTCGTGCACGTGCTGATGGATGGCCGCATCGTCAAGACGGGCGGGAAGGAGCTGGCCCTCAAGCTTGAAGCACAAGGCTACGACTGGATTAAAGAGGAGCAGGCCGTTCCTGCATAATCACGCATCAGTCGTCAGCATACATCTCCGCAAGATGAGGCGTGCATTGCGCCTTCTTGTTTAGCCTTGAGTTCATCATGCAAGTAATCGAAACCAAAGCGCGGCTAGAAGATCGCTTCGTACATGCCTACGAAGTGAATGAAGGTCATGCGCTAAACGGTCGCAACGAGCGTCTGCACGGATTGCGCCAAGCTGCCATTGATCAGTTCGAGCGGCTAGGCATTCCAGCTCCGCGAGCTGAGGCCTACAAATACACAAACATTAGCAAAACACTTCGCCACGAGTACGAAGTGCACCTGAAAGCCGACATCTCGGGTGTAACGGCTGACGATGTAGCACGCTTGAAGGTGCCCGGTCTCGACGGTGCCTTGGTCGTCCTCGTCAATGGGCGCTACGTAGCAGACCTATCGGATGTGACTAGGCTGCCGGAAGGCGTAGTCGTGACCAGTCTGCAAGATGCAAGCGAGACGCAAACCAACGTCTTTAACGCGCATTTTGCGCAGTATGCGCCGCACGAGAAAGAGGCGCTGGTGGCCCTGAATACCGCCTTCACGAAAGAGGGCGTGTTCATCTACGTGCCTCGGAATGTCGTGGTGGAGCAACCTATCCAAGTGCTCAACCTCATCCACACCGATCGCGACTTGTTCATGCAACCGCGGCATCTGTTCGTAGCGGAGCAAAGTGCGCAAGTAAAGATCGTAGAAGTGCAGCAGGCGTTGACTGCAACGAAAACCTTCGCCAACACAGTGACTGAGGTGTATGTCGCTCGGAACGCAAACGTAGAGGTCTACGCGTTGCAAGACAACGGGACCACGGCATCGCAGGTGAGTGCGCTGAACGCCTACCAAGAGGCGGACAGCCACTTCGGCGTTCACACGCATACGCTTAGCGGCGATGTCGTGCGCAACAACATCAGCTTGTTGCCAAACGCAGAAAACTGCGAGACGCACATGTTCGGCTTTTTCCTCGGAACGGGCACCACACACATCGACAACCACACGTTTGTGGATCATGCGATGCCGAATTGTTTCAGCAATGAGCTGTACAAAGGCGTCCTCGATGACAAAGCAACGGGTGTGTTTAATGGTAAAGTGATGGTCCGGCAGGATGCCCAAAAGATCAACGCGTACCAGTCAAACAAAGCCATTGTGCTGACTGAGACGGCGCATATGTACTCGAAGCCTGAGCTTGAGATCTATGCCGACGATGTCCGATGCAGCCACGGAGCAACGACCGGACAAGTCGAGCCCGAAGCGGTGTTTTACCTGCGCTCGCGTGGCCTGACGGAGCATCAAGCGCGTAAGCTGCTCCTGTTGGCTTTCGCCCGCGATGTGTTGGATAACGTAAAGGTCGATGCTTTCCGCGCATATCTTGACGACCTCGTCTCGGATCGGCTCCCTGCTTAGCACAAGCTGAAGCCAAGCGTGGCGATGCCGAAGCTCACGGCATCGCCACTTCTGTACCCAGTACGAATTGCTAGAATACCCATGTCATTATTCGAGTCTGCAATCGCCCGTCATGTACGTCCTGAACCGACAGTAGCGTTCGACGTTGCGCGCATTCGCAGCGAGTTTCCCGTGTTGCAAACGGAAGTGCATGGGCAACCGCTAGTATACCTCGACAACGGCGCAACATCGCAGAAGCCGCAAGCGGTCATTGATCGGTTGATGACTTACTACAGGAACGAAAACAGCAATGTGCATCGTGGGGTGCATACGCTTAGCCAAGTGGCAACCGAGGCGTACGAAGGTGCGCGTGAAAAGCTCAAGAGCTTTATCAACGCCGCGTCATCCCGTGAAATCATCTACACGCGCGGTACGACAGAGGCAATCAACCTCATTGCCTCCAGCTACGGTGCGTATGCTTTTGAGCAAGGCGATGAGATTGTGATCTCGGCGATGGAGCACCACTCCAACATAGTGCCTTGGCAGATGCTGTGCCAGCGGTACGGTGCCACCTTGAAGGTGATTCCTGTGCTGGACAATGGCGAGCTAGACTATAACGCATACCTTCGGCTCCTCACCGACCGGACGCGCATGGTTGCCATTGTGCACGTATCCAATACGCTCGGTACGATCAATCCCGTCAAGCGCATGATCGCTGACGCCCACGGCCTTGGCATTCCGGTGATGGTCGATGGGGCCCAGTCTGTGCAGCACATGCCGGTTGATGTCCAAGATCTCGACGCCGACTTTTACTGTTTCTCCAGCCACAAGATGTTCGGTCCAACGGGCATGGGCGTATTGTACGGCAAAGAGGCGTGGCTCGAAAAGCTGCCACCGTTCCAAGGTGGTGGTGACATGATCGAGTCGGTCTCGTTCGAGGAAACGACGTACAACGAACTGCCGCACAAATTCGAAGCAGGCACGCCAAATATTGCTGGAGCCATCGCTTTGGGGACAGCAGTCGATTACATCCATAGCCTTGGCTACGATGCCATCATGGAGCACGAGGATGAGGTCTTCGCTTACGCCACCGAACAACTTGCATCCATCGATGGGCTGCGCATGATCGGGACGGCGCGGGAAAAGGCGAGCGTCGCCTCGTTCCTGTTGGGCGATATTCATCCATATGATGCAGGCACCATCCTCGATCGGTTGGGGATCGCCGTGCGCACAGGGCACCATTGCACGCAGCCGCTAATGCGCCGCTTTGGCATTCCGGGCACCGTGCGCGCATCGTTTGCCTTCTACAACACCCGCGAAGATGTCGATCGATTGATCGCTGGACTTGACCGCGTGCAACGTATGTTTGGCTAGCGTTGCCAACTTTGTTCTTCCTCCACGAACATTCCCTACGCATGACCCTCGACGAACGCATTGAAGAGATAGTCGAAGAATTCAGTCTGTTCGATGATTGGCTCGGGAAATACGAGTACCTCATCGAGTTAGGCCGTAGCCTGCCCGTGCTCGACGACGCTTTTAAAACAGAGGCGTTTCGCATCCACGGATGCCAGTCGCAAGTGTGGGTGCGTGGTGAGCGGGATGTCGACACCGTTCGCTGCAAAGCCGACAGCGATGCGATCATCACGAAGGGTTTGATCGCGCTCCTGATACGTGTGCTTGATGATCAGCCTACCGATGTGATTGTTACCGCCGATTTTGCTTTCCTCGACGAGATCGGACTAAAAGAGCATTTGTCGCCGACAAGGAAAAATGGTTTGAGTGCAATGGTGCAACGCATGAAAGCCTACGCCCGTTCGCTCGATGACACGCCTGCCTAATTTTAACTGACCTGACCGTACGGACTGCTGCCATGTCTGAAACGCTTGTACGCCCTACACTTGAGCAACTGGAAATCCTAGCCGTAGAGGCTCTCCGGGGTATTTACGACCCGGAGATTCCTGTCAATATTTATGACCTTGGACTCATCTACGAGATTATCGTCAACCCTGACTATACGATCTTTTGCAAGATGACGCTGACGGCTCCCAACTGCCCCGCAGCCGGTACGTTGCCGGGCCAAGCTGAGGCTGCGCTCCAAGCCGTTTCCGGGGCCGAAGACGCACGTGTGGAGCTGACGTTCGACCCGCCATATACAATGGAGATGATGTCGGATGAAGCAAAGTTAGAACTCGGATTCCTGTAGACGTGGTATTTGTTGCCTTTGCATGAAACATGCGCAAACCATAGCGATGGCACGGAGCCTCGTTGGCGAGGGGCGTACCGTAGAAGTGGCCTCTATGCTGGAGCCTTTGCTACGGCCCCTTGCCGAGGCTGAGGACACGGAAAGCCAAGTGCTGCTTCGTGTGCTGCTTGCGCGTATCCGTTTGCTCCGTTTCGGCGATCCGGCTGGTGCGAAGGAGTTGCTATGTGCTTGGCAAGTCAGTTCCGAGCGAGCCAAGCTTGCATCGCATGTACAGGCCGAAGTTGCGCTGTGGTTAGGTTGGGCGCGCGCATGGACTTTGGGCAATGCATACGACCCAGCGCATGCGCTTGCGCTGTTTGAAGAAGCCCATCGCGTCTTTACGAAAGAACTCAACCCAGACGGCATTTGTTGGAGCTTGCTGGGCAAAGCGCACGCCTACCGGCTTCTCGAAGAAATTGAGTTGATGGAGCAGAAGCTGCATGAAGCCGAGTCCGTACAGCATAAACTCAGAGACCACCTCGCAGCACATTGGATCCACGAACTGCGCACGTTGCAGTTTTGGCTAGAAGGGCATCTAGATGCTGCATTAGGTGAAGCAGAGACCTTACAAGTTCTTGCGCGACGTGACCATATTCCTATGGCCTTGGGAATGGCACATGCATGGAAAGCGCTCATCCTATTTGACCGTGGGCACGTTCCAGAGCAGGTTTTGGCGGAGGCTCGCGAGGCCATCCATGTGTTGAAGCAGGAGGCTGTTGAGCCCGGATTATTGGCGATGCGTGCGCGCTCTGCTGAAGTCTCACAATTTTTGCGGCTTGGCGAATTCGAAAGTGCTTGGCAATCGATCGTTGCAGCTACAAAAGAAAGTGATCGAGGAACCCTCGCAAATCATTGGGCAAGGCTATTTGAGGCGCGGCTCTATGCGTCCCAACATGCTTTTCCTAAAGCGCGAAAAGCTATCGCGCACCTGCTTCAAGAATCCCAAGGGACGCTACCTCGAAGGATGGCAGCATGGTTGGCTTTGTTGAATAGTCGCGTGTTGCTGCAAGAAGGTGATGCGCACCGGGCATCAGAATGGGTGCATCGTGCGCTCCAAGAAGCCCGCGAAAGCTATCACGTAAGTTTACACCTACAAGCACAATTGCAAGCTGTGCGGTGTAGTCTAGCAAAGGGTGCGTTAGACCAAGCAAAAGAGCACATGCTCGCTACAGAGCAGCATCGCCATCTGTATAGCATTTTGCCCAGTGCTGCTTTACGTTTCGATGTGCGTGCGGACCTTGCTCAGGCAGAAAAAAGAACCACTGAGGCAGCCGCCAACATCACACAAGCGCTGACGGCATACGAGCTTATTGGTGCAAAAGCAGACGTGGCACGGTTGCGACAGAAACTTGCATCGTTACGACAACAGCGTGGCAACCTAGCAGACGAGCGTGCATCGGCTCTTGACACTGCGAAAGACCTTCGTACGGCACAAGAAGCGCCAAGTCACGACGTAAACCAGCACGGTTCTGATCAAGCATCCCACTTGCATCTTGAAGCATTCGATGGCTTAGGAGCTACGCTGGCGCAGGCTGCGTTGTCCGAGGATCTCGTCCTCGCTGCTTGGATGCACGTCGTGGCTCGTTTGCTGCCTGAGTCGTGGAGTGGTTTGTATCAGGTGACACGTGGAGATGTACATGAACTCGCCGTACAAGGTGATACATCGCATGTGATCCAAGTGCCGACCAGCCTCGAAACCCATCAAGCGGTAGGAAACGGCATTCGCTGGTTTGTAGCAAATGGCACAGGCTCCGTGCACTACTCCTTTGGTGTGGAGTCTTCAAAGATTACAGCGCAAATCAATGCTGAATTTCAGCGTTGGCTTCCCGTCGTAGCATTAGCGCTCGATTTTGCTTCGCTGCAAGCAAACACGGCAACGCTGCGTAATCCACAAGACGGCGATGAGGGCACGTTGCCTTCAGTCCCGCTGAAAGACTTTGTCTACAGCAGCCGCCAAATGCAGCGCATGGTGCGCCAGATTCATCGCATTCGGGCCAGTCATAGTCCCGTACTTATCACCGGCGAGAGTGGGACAGGGAAGGAACTCATCGCAAGGGCTGTGCACCGAACCAGCGACCGAAAGGAGCAGGCTTTTATTCCCTTTAACTGCTCCACCGTACCTCACGACCTCATCGACAGCCACCTTTTTGGCCATGAACGCGGAGCGTTTACGGGAGCAAATCGGGCGCATCCCGGCGTTATCCGTGCAGCCGATGGAGCAACCCTTTTCCTCGACGAGATTGGAGATTTGCCACTGGATGTGCAACCAAAGTTGCTTCGGTTTTTGCAAGAAGGCGAGGTGTTTCCTCTCGGTGCACGTAAACCCGTACGTGTGAACGTTCGGGTCATTGCTGCAACCAATCAGCATTTGGAAGCAATGGTGCGCGCAGGGCGGTTCCGCGAGGACCTGTTCTATCGCCTAAATGTGATTCCGCTGAGTGTCCCACCATTGCGCAAGCGGCGTGATGAAATTCCCCTGCTGGTTAAGCATTTCTTGCACGAATTGCGACCACAAGGTGCGCCTGTGCCGACCATCACCAATCGCGCAATGGAGGCGCTGCTACGGTACGATTGGCCTGGTAACATTCGGCAACTTCGTAACGAGATGGAGCGAGTGATGGTCTTCGTAGGGAACGAGCCTAACCCGCTCGTAGATATGCAAGACTTGTCTCCGTCTGTTACCGTCGTGCAAGCTGAACAAGAAGTTGAAAACTTGGACGTATTAGCCGAGCAGATCCTTTACGGTGGTTTTAGCCTCGATGAGATGCTCAGCGAAACCGAGAAAATGCTGATCGAGCGTGTCCTTCACGAAACGAAGGGCCACGTGACGGCAGCGGCCGATACGTTGGGGTTGACACGGCAAGGTCTGTACAAAAAAATGAAGCGACTCGGCATTGAAGTCAGTCGCACAAGCAAGCGCGGAACGGCGCCAGCCGACTCGTACTTGCACTTGAATTAAAGATCATGGCACACGACGCACATTCTTCGTACGATGCTTCCGAGCAGGCCGAAATGTCGCCTGTTTGGCTGGACCATGCTGCGATTTTGACGATGCAGCTTGAACCCGCCATCGCATTCTACGAGCGGTATTTAGGGCTGGCACTGCATGTGATCGAGGCGGACCCCATTCGCAAGGGCCGTCGCCGTGCCATGCTGGTCGATACGGGCGGTCGTGATGTCGTGGAGATCATTGAAATGGAAGAATTGGCCCACCCAGCCATCTCTGGTCGCGGCGGGCTGCATCATCTCGGCTTTCTGATCGTGGCTGGCACACGCTACGCTCGCGCCTCGATGCTGACGAGTATCCATACCAAGAAGTCCAAGGTCGCCTTTTTGTGCGCGACGCCGATGGACTGGTCCTAGAGATCGAACGTGGTACGTAGACTTGTTTCCAATGGTGCGGTGTGCTCACGATTGGAGGGGTAGATAGTTTAGCGGATTGGAATGTATGAACGCTGGTCTATGGGGCGTTCTCCGTACATAGTGTCCATCCATTCTATCCTACCCAAGTTGGACGAAACTTGGGTTCCGCTTACCACCCGCCCGATGCGCCGCCTCCACTAAACGAGCCGCCCCCGCCACTAAAGCTGCTCCCGCTCGACCAACCACCTCCTGATCCACCACCGCTGCTTCCTGGGGTGACCGTAATGCCCCAGATTTTGGCTGATTTGCCGTCTTTAAGCTGTTGTTGGGCTTCCTGCACCTTTGGGTGAAACTGTGCACTGATAAATAGGATGGCATAGAGGGCTAGGAAGATGACCATACCCGTAACACTTCCGAATAGCACAAAGCTACCTACAGCAAAAAAGGGTACGAGGAAGAGGAAAAGAAACCATTTCATGCAGCCGGTACTGAACATCCCGAAAAAGCCAAAGATGCTAGGGATGATCAGGAAGATGAGCCCAAACCATACAGGTGGTGCTTCGCCATCCACATCCGACGGCGTGTAGGTGCCTTCCATAGTTTCTACAATGCGCTGTGTGCCAACCAAGATGCCCGTATCGTAGTCGCCGTCGCGAAAGTAGGGGGTAAACTCGTTGCGGATGATGCGGCTTGCGTAAGCGTCGGTGAGCGTGCCTTCTAGTCCATTGCCTACTTCAATGCGCATCTTTCGGTCTTGGATGGCGATGAGGACCAATACACCATTGTCGTTGGCTGCCGTGCCAAGCTCCCAAGTCCGTGCTACGCGAAGAGAGAACTCTTCTAATACATCGCCTTTCAGGGAAGGGATAGTCAGGATCGCAATTTGATTGGACGTGGAATCCTCGTGCATCACTAGCAGTTCTTGGAGGCGCGCTTCTGTTGCCGACGTGATGACATTGGCTTGATCCATGATGCGACCTTGGAGTGAAGGAACCTCTAGCTGTGCAAACGCACCTTGGCACGAAATGCTCAGTAGGATGAAAACCAAGCAAGCTGTTTGAAATCGGAGCAGGTAGCGGCGTTCGCGAATGAAAGAAGAAGGCATGGACGCTAGCGAAACAAGCTGGGGGTGAGCGGGTTGGCGAAGACGGACTTTTTAGCGTGCAATAAAGGGATATGGCCGAAGACAAACCTGAAAAAAAGAAAATCAACTACGCCTCGGCATGGAAAGAGGCGCGTAGCCTGATGTGGACGTACCGTTGGCGGCTTGCGCTGGGCTTTACGCTTATGCTCATGAGTCGGCTGGCAGGGTTGGTGCTTCCAGCCAGCTCCAAGTACGTCATCGACGAAGTTATTGGCAATGGGGCGACGGAATTGCTCGTTCCCATCGCGATTGCTGTAGGCGCTGCGACCTTGGTGCAGAGCATCACGGCGTTTGCCAATTCGCAGATTATCAGCATCGCTGCACAGCGTGCGATCATGGAAATGCGCAAGCGTGTGATGAACCACGTCACGCGGTTGCCCATTCGCTTTTTCGATGATCATAAGAGCGGAAACCTGATTGCGCGCATCATGACCGACGCCGAAGGGATCCGCAATCTTGTTGGCACGGGTATCATCCAACTCGTGGGCGGGTTGGTCACAGCCGTATTGGCGCTGGGTGTGCTGTTCTACCTGAATTGGGAGCTCACGGCCATTTCAATCGTGATCTTAGCCGTTTTTGGCAGTGGCATGGCCTATGCCTTCCGTCGGCTGCGGCCCATTTTTAGGGAGCGCAATAAGATTAATGCAGACGTGACCGGAAGACTGGGCGAGACGTTGGGTGGTGTGCGGATTGTGAAAGCCTACAGCGTCGAACCGCGAGAGACGGCTGTCTTTTCCGACGGTGTCGAGCGGTTGTTCAATAACATCGCCTCGTCCATTACAGGGGTCTCCGCCGTTACGGCATTTGGCACGTTCGTAATCGGCGTCATTGGAGTCCTGATGATTCTCATCGGTGGCAACAGCATCGTCGCTGGGGAGATGACCTTGGGTGATTTCGTGATGTACATCTTCTTTACGGGCATGCTTGCTGCACCCATTGTGCAAATGGCTTCCATTGGGACACAAATTACAGAGGCCTTTGCTGGGCTTGACCGGATTCACGACCTGCTCCAACGGGATACCGAAGACACCGAAGACGCAAACCGGGATGCGCTTGGCTCATTCAACGGCAACATTTCTTTCGAACAAGTTAACTTTGCGTACGAAGAAGACGTGCCTGTCTTGAAGGGCGTCTCCTTCGAAGCGCCTGCGGGAACAACGACGGCGTTGGTTGGCTCAAGTGGCTCTGGGAAAAGCACGCTTGTCAGCTTGGTTATGGCCTTTAACCGCCCGGATGCCGGGCGCGTGACGCTTGATGGCCGCGACCTC